>NZ_JBWKDK010000024.1:0-131793 GCF_056436005.1 Streptomyces sp. NPDC043854 | reverse complement strand
TCCCCCCCCCCCCCCCCCCTTCCCCCCCCCCCCCCCCCCCCCCCCCCCCCCCCCCCCCCCCCCCCCCCCCCCCCCCCCCAACCCCCCCCCCCCCCCCGCCCCCCCCCCCCCCCCCCCCCCCCGCCGTCCTGTGCACGGGGCGGCGCCGGGGCGGGCCGCGCCACCTCGTCGGAAACAATTCTGCAATCTCTTGCGCAAAGTCTTGCAACGGTCTGGGGTGGGCCCTACGGTCGCCAACAATCCCCACCTCTTCCGCCAGGAGGCCCCCCACATGTCTGCCAGAGCTGTCAGACCCGCCAGAACCCGCGCAGGCTCCGCGGGGCTGATTGCCGCTGCTGCGCTCGCCGCCGCCACCCTCACCGCCCAGGCCCCGCAGGCGCAGGCCGCGACGCCAGGGGAGAAGGACGTCACCGCCGTGCTCTTCGAGTGGCGGTTCGAGTCCGTGGCCCGGGCGTGTACCGAGAGCCTCGGGCCCGCCGGGTACGGGTACGTGCAGGTCTCGCCGCCCCAGGAGCACATCCAGGGGCCGCAGTGGTGGACCTCGTACCAGCCCGTCAGCTACAAGATCGCCGGGCGGCTCGGGGACCGGGCCGCGTTCAAGGCGATGATCGACATCTGCCATGCGGCCGGGGTGAAGGTCGTGGCCGACTCCGTCATCAACCACATGGCCGCCGGTGACGGGGTCGGGACCGGGGGGAGTGCGTATACGAAGTACGGCTACCCCGGCATCTACTCCGGCGCCGACATGGACGACTGCCGGGCGGAGATCACCAACTACCAGGACCGCGGCAACGTGCAGAACTGCGAGCTCGTCCAGCTCGCCGACCTGGACACCGGCGAGGACCACGTGCGCGGCCGGATCGCGGCCTACCTCAACGACCTGCTGTCGCTGGGGGTCGACGGGTTCCGGATCGATGCCGCCAAGCACATGCCCGCCGCCGACCTCGCCGACATCAAGTCGCGGCTGACCGACCCCGGTGCGTACTGGAAGCAGGAGGCCATTCACGGGGCCGGCGAGGCGGTGTCGCCGAGCGAGTACCTGGGGAACGGGGACGTCCAGGAGTTCCGGTACGCGCGGGACCTCAAGCGCGTCTTCCAGAACGAGAAGCTCGCGTACCTGAAGAACTTCGGCGAGGGCTGGGGGTACATGGCCTCCGGCAGCTCCGCCGTCTTCGTCGACAACCACGACACCGAGCGGGTCGGCGACACGCTGAACTACAAGAACGGCGCCGACTACACGCTGGCCAGCGTGTTCATGCTGGCCTGGCCGTACGGCTCCCCGGACGTGCACTCCGGGTACGAGTGGACCGACAAGGAGGCCGGTCCGCCGAACGGCGGGCAGGTGAACGGCTGTTACCGCGACGGGTGGAAGTGCCAGCACGCGTGGCCGGAGATAGCGTCCATGGTCGGCTTCCGCAACGCGGCGCGCGGACAGGCCGTGACCGGCTGGTGGGACAACGGCGGCAACCAGATCGCCTTCGGGCGCGGCAGCAAGGCGTTCGTGGCCGTCAACCACGAGGCCTCGGCGCTCACGCGGACCTTCCAGACCTCGCTGCCCGCGGGTGACTACTGCGACGTGCAGAGCGGGCGAAACGTTTCCGTCGGGGCTGACGGCAGGTTCACCGCCACCCTGGGCGCCAACACCGCGCTCGCGCTGCACGTGGGGGCCCGCACCTGCGGCGGCGTCCCGGCCGCCACAGGGGCCTCCTTCGCCGTCAACGCCACCACCGTGCCCGGGCAGAACATCTACGTCACCGGCGACCGGGCCGAACTGGGGAACTGGAACCCCGCGGGCGCGCTCAAGCTCGACCCGTCCGCATACCCGGTGTGGAAGCTCGACGTGACCCTTCCCGCCGGAACGGCGTTCTCGTACAAGTACCTCCGCAAGGACGCCGCCGGCAACGTCACCTGGGAAAGCGGTGACAACCGCACCGCCACCGTCCCGGCGGGCAGCAAGGTCGTCCTGAACGACACCTGGCGCAACTGACGCCCACAGGCCAGGGCCGCCCGGCACCCAGTAGGAAACCCCGCCACCGCCGGGCGGCCCTCTTCACGTGACCAAGGAGAGCCGCCTTGATACGCCCTGCCGCAGGAGCCCTCGCAGCCGCGCTGGCCGTGACGCTCCTGCCAGCCCTGCCCGCCGCGGCCGCCGGAAGACCCCCGGCGCCGCCGCCGGACGCGAAACTGGCCGCCGAGCCCGCGCGGCACGACCTCACGCGGGAGCAGTTCTACTTCGTGCTTCCCGACCGGTTCGCCAACGGCGACCCGCGCAATGATGCGGGAGGCCTGACCGGCAGCCGGCTGGAGACCGGCCTCGACCCCACCGACAAGGGCTTCTACCAGGGCGGCGACCTCAAGGGGATCACCGACCGGCTCGACTACATCAAGGGACTCGGCACCACCGCCATCTGGATGGCGCCGATCTTCAAGAACCAGCCGGTGCAGGGCAAGGGCGACGACGTCTCGGCCGGCTACCACGGCTACTGGATCACCGACTTCACCCAGGTGGATCCGCACTTCGGGACCAATGCCGATCTCGCGAAGCTCATCGACAAGGCGCACGCGAAGGGGATGAAGGTCTTCTTCGACGTCATCACCAACCACACCGCCGACGTCGTCGACTACCGAGAGCAGTCCTACGGATACCTGTCGAAGGGGGCCTTTCCCTATCTGACGAAGGACGGCGTGGCCTTCGACGATGCGGACTACGCCGACGGGAAGCGGAAGTTCCCCGCCGTCGGGGCCTCTTCCTTCCCGCGTACGCCGTTCGTGCCCGAGGGGAAGAAGAACCTCAAGGTTCCGGCCTGGCTCAACGATCCGGCCATGTACCACAACCGGGGCGACTCCACCTTCGCCGGGGAGTCCTCCGAGCAGGGCGACTTCTTCGGCCTCGACGACCTGTGGACCGAGCGGCCCGAGGTCGTCAGCGGCATGGAGAAGATCTACGAGAAATGGGTCAAGGACTTCGGCGTCGACGGCTTCCGCATCGACACCGTGAAGCACGTCAACACCGACTTCTGGACGCAGTGGGCCACAGCTCTGGACAAGTACGCCGCCAGGCAGGGGCGCAAGAACTTCTTCATGTTCGGCGAGGTCTACTCCGCCGACACGGCCGTCACCTCCCCGTACGTGACGCGCGGGCGGCTGGATGCCACGCTCGACTTCCCGCTCCAGGACGCCATCCGCGCGTACGCCTCCCAGGGCGCCGCAGCCGGCCGGCTCGCGGGCGTGCTCGCCGATGACTACCGGTACACGACCGACAAGGCCAACGCGTACGAGCAGGTCACGTTCCTCGGCAACCACGACATGGGCCGGTTCGGCACCTTCCTCAAGCAGGACCGGCCCGGCGCGGCCGAGCAGGAGCTCCTGGACCGCTACCGGCTCGCCAACGAGCTGATGTTCTTCTCGCGCGGCAACCCCGTCGTCTACTCCGGTGACGAGCAGGGCTTCACCGGCGCGGGAGGCGACAAGGACGCCCGCCAGCCCCTGTTCGCCTCGAAGGCCGCCGACTACCTCGACGACGACCAGCTCGGTACCGGCCGTACGCATGCCAGTGACGCGTACGACCAGGGGCACCCGCTGTACCGGCAGATCGCCGGGCTGTCCAAGCTGACCCGGGAGCACCCGGCCCTGCGCGACGGCATTCAGAGCGAGCGGCTGGCGGACGGTTCGGTGTACGCCTTCGCGCGGACCGACGCCCGCAGCCGCACCGAGTACCTGGTCGCCGCGAACAACGGCACCGAGTCGCGGACCGTCGAGATCGACGCCCCCGCCGGCGCCCAGTACCGCACCCTGTACGGCGGCACCGCGCTGATCCGCGCCTCCGCCGCAGGCAAGCTGACCGTGGTCGTGCCCGCCCTCGGGTCCGTGGTGCTGCGGGGTGTCGAGCCGCTTGCCGTTGCCTCCGCCAAGCCCGTGGTGACCCTGAAGGCGCCGGCCGCCGGGGCCGCCGGCACCGTCGAGGTGTCCGCGGACGTCAGCGGCGGCGGGCTCAACCGGGTCGTGTTCGCCGCCCAGGCGGGCAACGGCCCCTGGCAGGTCCTCGGATCCGCCGACCACGCCCCCTACAAGGTCACCCAGTACGTCAACGTCCCGGCCGGGACCGCGTTGCGCTACAAGGCAGTCGTCACCGACTCCGCCGGGCGGACCGCGAGCGCCCTCGCCGAGTCCGCGGCCGGCCGGATCCCGCCCGTGACCGCGCCCACCGCCACCGAGCGCGACTACGCCGTCGTCCACTACCGCCGGCCCGACGGGGACTACACCAACTGGCGGCTGTACGCCTGGGGGGACATCGCCGACGGGGAGGCCACGCCCTGGCCCGCCGGACACGACTTCACCGGCCGTGACGCGTACGGCGCCTTCGCCTGGGTCAAACTCAAGCCCGGCGCCTCGTCGATCGGCTACCTGGTGATCGACAAGGACGGCAACAAGGACGTCGCCGCCGACCGCACGCTGGACGTGACCCGTACCGGCGAAATCTGGCTGGAGCAGGGCCAGGAGGCCGTCCGCACCGAGCGGCCCGCCTCTCCGCCGCAGGACCAGGGCAAGGCCGTCCTGCACTACAAGCGCGCCGACGGGGCCTACGACGGCTGGGGCCTGCACGTGTGGACCGGGGCCGCGAACCCGACCGACTGGTCCAAGCCGCTGATGCCCGCCCGGTTCGATGCCTATGGTGCTGTTTTCGAGGTGCCGCTTGCCGCCGGGGCCGGCTCGCTCAGCTACATCGTCCACAAGGGCGACGAGAAGGACCTGCCCGCCGATCAGTCGCTCGATCTCAAGGCCGCCGGCCACGAGGTGTGGATGCTGGGCGGCCAGGCCGCCTACCTGCTGCCGCAGCCCGCCGGCTCGGCCGCCGGCCTCGACCTCGGCACGTCCCGGGCCGTCTGGATCGACCGCGACACCGTCGTGTGGAATGCCCCTCCGGCCGCTGCCTCCGTCCAGCTTCTCGCTTCCGGGGACGGGACGATCAAGGCCGAGAACGGCACCCTGACGGGGACGGGGTCCGCGCAGTGGCTGCGGCTCACCGCCACGAAGCTCACCGACGCGCAGAAGCAGAGGTTCCCGCACCTTGCCGCGTACGCCGCCTACAGCGTGGACGTGCGCGATCGCGGGCGGGTGCGGGACGCCCTGAGGGGGCAGGTCGTCGCGTCTGCCCGGGCTGCCGGCGGGGCCGTTCTGGCCGCCACGGGTGTTCAGCTCGCCGGCGTACTCGACGACCTGTACGCCACCCGGGCCGCGCTCGGGCCCGTCTTCAAGGACGGCCGGCCCACCCTGTCCGTGTGGGCGCCGACCGCCCGGAAGGTCGAGCTCGAACTCGACGGCCGCATCCTGCCCATGCATCGCGACGACGCCACCGGCGTCTGGTCGGCGCGCGGCGAGCGCTCCTGGACCGGCAAGCCGTACCGGTACGCCGTGACGGTGTGGGCGCCAGGTGCGCGGCAGGTGGTTCGCAATGTGGTGACGGACCCGTACTCCACCGCGCTGACCACCGATTCCGCGGCGAGCCTGGTCACCGACCTCGCCGATCCCAAGCTGGCCCCGCCCGGCTGGCGGCAGCTGCGCAAGCCGGCCGCGGTGCCCTTCACCTCGGCGCAGATCCAGGAACTCCACATCCGGGACTTCTCCGTCGCCGACCCCACCAGCAAGCACCCCGGCCAGTACCTGGCCTTCACCGACGGCGGCTCGGCGGGCATGCGGCACCTGCGCGACCTCGCGGCCGCCGGGACCTCGTACGTCCACCTGCTGCCGGCCTTCGACATCGGCACCATCCCCGAGAAGCGCGAGGACCGCACCGAGCCTGCGTGCGACCTCAAGGTGTACGCGCCGGACTCCGAGCAGCAGCAGGCCTGCGTGGCCGCGGCGGCCGCGAAGGACTCCTACAACTGGGGCTACGACCCGCTGCACTACACCGTTCCGGAGGGGTCGTACGCCAGCGACCCGAACGGCACGGCCAGGACCGTCGAGTTCCGGAAGATGGTGCAGGCCCTGAACGGGGCCGGGCTGCGGACCGTGATGGACGTGGTCTACAACCACACCGTGGCGGCCGGGCAGGACGGCAAGTCGGTTCTGGACCGGATCGTGCCCGGGTACTACCAGCGGCTGCTGGCCGACGGCAGCGTGGCCACTTCGACGTGCTGCGCCAACACGGCCCCCGAGAACGCCATGATGGGCCGCCTCGTGGTGGACTCCATCGTCACCTGGGCGAAGGAGTACAAGGTCGACGGCTTCCGCTTCGACCTGATGGGCCACCACCCGAAGGACAACATCCTCGCCGTGCGCCAGGCCCTCGACGCGCTCACCCCCGAGAAGGACGGGGTCGACGGGAAGAGGATCGTCCTGTACGGGGAGGGGTGGAATTTCGGCGAGGTCGCGAATGATGCGCGGTTCGTGCAGGCCACCCAGCTGAACATGGCCGGGACCGGGATCGCCACGTTCTCCGACCGTGCCCGTGATGCGGTGCGGGGCGGGGGGCCCTTCGACGAGGACCCCCGGGTCCAGGGCTTTGCGTCCGGGCTGTTCACGGCCCCGAACGGGTCCCCTGCCAACGGGACGGCCGCCGAGCAGCGGGCCCGGCTGCTGCACGACCAGGACCTGATCAAGGTCGGCCTGTCCGGGAACCTCGCCTCGTACACCTTCACCGACACCTCGGGACGCCGGGTCAAGGGCTCCGAGGTGGACTACAACGGCGCCCCGGCCGGATATGCGGCGGCACCGGGTGATGCCCTCGCCTATGCCGATGCGCACGACAACGAGACGCTTGCCGACGCCCTGACGTACAAGCTCCCCCAGGGCACTGCGGCCGCCGACCACGCCCGTATGCAGGTGCTGGCGATGGGTGTCACGGCGCTGTCCCAGGGGCCCGCGCTGTCGCAGGCCGGTACCGATCTGCTCCGCTCGAAGTCCCTGGACCGCAACTCGTACGACAGCGGCGACTGGTTCAACGCCATCCACTGGGACTGCCGCGACGGCAACGGGTTCGGCAGGGGGCTTCCGCCGGCTGCCGACAACCGGTCCAAGTGGCCGTATGCCAAGCCGCTGCTGACCGGGCCCGCCCCGGGCTGCACGGAGATCAGCGGCGCCTCGGCCGCCTACCGGGACCTGCTGCGGATCCGGACCACCGAACCCGCCTTCTCGCTGGGCACGGCCCAGCAGGTGCAGGACGCGCTGGCCTTCCCGCTCTCGGGGAAGGACGAGACCCCCGGGGTGATCACCATGACGCTGGGCCGCCTGGTGGTGGTGTTCAACGCCACGCCCGGCGTCCAGAGCCAGCGGATCCCCGCCCTCGCCGGAACCGGCTACACCCTGCACCCGGTGCAGGCCGCCGGCGCCGACGCGGTCGTCAAGCAGTCCTCGTACGACGCGGAGAAGGGAGAGTTCCGCATCCCGGCCCGCTCGATCGCGGTGTTCACACGACGCTGAGCCGGTCGAGCCGCTTCTCCAGCAGGATCACCCCGTAGACGCGGCCGTCCTTCCCCTCCTTGTGGGGGAACTCCCCGACCACCCGGTAGCCCGCGTTCTGGTAGTACGCGAGCAGCCGGGGGTTGGTGGAGACGCAGTCCAGCCGCGCCCGCGGCAGACCGGAACCGGCGATCCGGCGCTCGGCATGCTCGAGCAGCCGCCGGCCGGTCCCCGCGGGCGCGGTCTTGCGTTCCACCATCAGCCGGTGCACGTAGCCGGCGACCGGAGGCTGCACGCCCCAGGCCTCCTCGTCCGACCACCACAGCTCGTACGCCCCGACGATCCGCCCCTCGGCGTCGCCCGCGAGCCACACCTCACCGTCGCGCATCTGCTTCGTGAAGTGCGCGACGTCCTTGTCCCCGGGCTTCCACTGCTCGATCCCGCATCTCTGCATCCACCGGGCGGCCTGGTCGTACAGGGCCACCAGCGTGGCGGCGTCCTTCTCCACGGCCCGCCGGAACAGGATCCCGTCGTCATCAATGATCACGCGCGTATTATCACGCGATCATCAGTGCGGCGCTGGCCCCGGCTCCGGCGTCGGTTCCGGTTCCAGCGTCGGTTCCGGTTCCGGCCCCGGCTCCGGCATCGGTTCCGGCGTGTCGGGGACCAGCACGGCGAGGCGGCCCGCCAGTTCGCCGAAGGGGCCGTCGGCCGGTTCGCCCGCCAGGATCCGCGCCATGATCCCGGCCATCTCGGCGTCGTACGCGGCACTCACCGCGGCCAGCGCCGCCAGATCGTGCACCAGCTGCAACTCCAGTTCGGCGCGCGGGATCTCCCGGCCCTCCAGCCAGATCAGCGCCGTGGACTCGGCGAGCGACACCCACGACCGCACCACCAGCGCCAGGCGGGCGGGCGGCTTCTCGATCCCGAGGTGCTTGAGGATCTCGTCGTACGCGGCCTGCCGGACCTCGTCGATCATCGCGTTGGTCCGGGTCGAGCCGACCGCCGGCCCGCCGCGCATCAGCGCGGAGAAACCGGGCCCGTGGTCCTCGACGAACGCGAAGAACCGGCCCATCACGCGCAGCAGCCGCGCCCCGAGCGGACCCTCGTGCGGCTCCACGAACCGCTGCGCCAGGTCGTCCGCCGCGCGCCGCAGCGCCGCCTCGTACAAGCTCAACTTGCCGGGAAAGTAGTGGTAGACGAGCGGCCTGGATATGCCGGCGGCCGCCGCGATCTCGTCGATCGGCACATCGTCGGGCGACCTGTTGCTGAACAGCTCCAGGGCGACCCCGATCAGCTGCTGCCGCCGCTCCTCGACACCCATCCTGCGCCGCACCCCGGTTGTCATGCGGACACCCTACTTCGCCTCCGGGCGACCGGCCGTCAACGGCCGTCCTTGCAGAACCCGCAGTACCCGCAGGTCCGGGGCGGTGCTCACAGGTCGAGGAGCAGGCGGTCCCCCTTCGCGCGGGAGACGCACAGCAGCATCGAGTCCTGCCGCTCCCCGTCCGTGAGGAGCTCGTCGCGGTGGTCCACCTCGCCCGCCAGGACCCGGTGTTGGCAGGTCCCGCAGAAGCCCTGCTCGCAGGAGTACGGCGTGTCCGGCAGCACCCGGCGGACGGCGGCCAGGGCCGATTCGCCGGCCCCGACCCCGACCGTGCGGCCCGAGCGGGCGAGGTCGAGGGTGAAGGGCCGTGCCTCGGCGGGGGACGCGGACGGAGCGAACCGTTCCAGTCGGACGGCTCCCGGGTCCGGGACCGCGGCGAGGACGGCGGCCATCAGAGGCTCAGGGCCGCAGCAGTAGACCAGGGTGCCGGGGGCGGTTCCGGAGAGCGGCCCGGCCAGGTCGGGCAGGCCCGCCTCGTCCTCCGGGACCACCGCGACCCGGTCCCCGTACCCGGCGAGTTCGGGCAGGAACGGCATCGACGCGCGGGAGCGGCCCCCGTACCACAGGGACCACTGCGCCCCGGCGGCGTTGGCGGCCCGGAGCATCGGCAGGATCGGGGTGATGCCGATGCCGCCCGCGACGAAGACGTACGAGGCGGCGGGCTCCAGCGCGAAGCGGTTGCGCGGCGGGCGCAGCTCCAGCTCGGCGCCCTCGACGAGTTGGGCGTGGGCCTCGCGGGAGCCGCCGCGGCCGTCCTCGACCAGCCGGATCGCGATCGTGTAGCGCCCGGTGTCGGCGGGATCGCCGCACAGGCTGTACTGGCGGACCAGGCCGGAGGGGAGGGTGATGTCGACGTGCGCGCCCGGGGCCCAGGCGGGCAGCTCCGGGGACTCCAGGGTCAGCTGGACCACCCCCTGCGCCGGCTCGGTGCGCGACACGATCAGGGCGCGCAGCCGGCGGCGCGGCGAGTACCCGGAGACGGGGGTCTCGAGGGCGGGGAGAGGCCAGAGGGGCGAGCGGGATATGCGCCGGCGCAGGGCGCGCTTCGTCAGCCACGCGGCGCCCGCGAACGCAGCGACGGTCAGGGCACGGCTGCTGCTCACGGCCGGACACCGCCGTTCGCGCCGGGGGAGGAGGCCAGGTAGGCGGCGGCCTGTGCGGTGGAGCCCTCCCGGGACGGGTGGTAGGTGCGGGAGAGGTAGGTCGGGATCGACTTGAGCATCGCTCCGGTGGACGGCAGCGTACCCTGCTGCCCGGCCCGGAAGAGCTGGCCGAACGAGGCCTTGGCGCCCGGTAGTTGCGGGTCGTTCTCCATGAAGAAGCGGGCGCCGCGCTGCCAGAGGAAGACGAGGGCGGCGAACGCGGTGGCCCAGGTCCGGACGCGGCGGCGGTAGCCGCCGTCGACGTGCATGAACAGGTCGAAGGCCACCGAGCGGTGCTCGACCTCCTCCGCGCCGTGCCAGCGCAGCAGGTCCAGCATCATCGGGTCGGCGCCCCGCCGGTCCAACTCGTCCGCGTTCAGCACCCAGTTGCCCAGGAACGCCGTGTAGTGCTCGATCGCCGCGATCATGGCGACACGCTCCATGAGCCACCAGTGCCGCGCCCGGCCGGGCGGCAGGGTCCGGTCGCCGAGCAGCTTCTCGAAGAGCCAGTCCACCTGGGCGGTGTACGGGGTCGGGTCCAGGCCGAGCCGCTTGAGGTGGGGGAGGACGTCGTCGTGTGCGGCGGCGTGCATGGCCTCCTGGCCGATGAACCCGATGACGTCCGCGCGGAGCTGCTCGTCCCTGATGTGGGGGAGCACCTGCTTGTAGACGTGCACGAACCAGCGTTCGCCGGCGGGCAGGAGCAGGTGCAGCACGTTGATGGTGTGCGTGGCGAAGGGGTCGCCGGGCAGCCAGTGGAGCGGGGTGTCCTCCCAGCCGAAGGACACCTTGCGCGCCTTGAGCTCTGTGCGTTCCGACGCCACGGGCGTGGGGGTGGGGGTGGGCGGCCTATTAGACATGGCGTCAATGTACTGACGGGTCAGGGGTTCGGAAACCCCCGTGGTGTCAGGGGTTGGGAAAGCTCGCGGCGTTCGCTATTCTTCTGTGTGACGCAGTTAATGTGTAGCGCAGAAGAATCTGTTTCGTCTTCATGGGGGAACCATGCTCACCATCGCCGTCACCGGAGCCACCGGCGCCCAGGGCGGGGCAACCGCCCGCGCCCTGATCGATGCGGGCCACCGGGTCCGCGCACTCACCCGCGACCCCGCCTCTCCTGCCGCGGACGCCCTGCGCCGCCTCGGTGCCGACGTGCGCCGCGCCGACTTCGACGACCGCGCCGCGCTCGACGCCGCCTTCGTCGGGGCGGACTCGCTCTTCGCGGTCACCACCCCGTTCGGCACCGACATCGCCACCGAGATCCGGCAGGGCCGCACCCTCGTCGACGCGGCAGCGGATGCCCGCCTCGGGCACATCGTGTTCACCTCCGCGGCCCACGCCGACCGCGGCACCGGCATCCCGCACTACGAGAGCAAGCACCTCATCGAGCAGCACCTGCGGGCGGCCGGAGTGCCCTGGACCGTGATCGGCCCGGCCGCGTTCATGGACAACTACGCCACCGGATGGACCGTCGAGGGGCTGTGCGAGGGCTCTTTCGCCTGGCCCATGCCCGAGGACCGCCCGCTCACCCTCATATCCGCCGCCGACATCGGCGCGTTCGCCGCGCTGGTCCTGGGGCGCCGCGCCGAGTTCGCCGGCCGCCGTATCGACATAGCCGCCGACGAGCTCACCCCCGCCCGGATCGCGGAGGTCCTCGCGGCCGCCACCGGCCGCGCGGTCACCCACCGGGAAGTGCCGCTCGCCCAGGTCCGCAACTGGTCCGAGGACTTGGCGGCCATGTTCGCGTACGTCACCGCCCACGGCCTCGACGTCGACACCGCCCGGCTGCGGCGCGACCACCCCGAGGTCGGCTGGCACACGTTCGCGGACTGGGCCGCAGGCCAGGACTGGCCCGTACTCCTGTCCGGCACCCCGGCGCATGCTGTAGGCGCCCACTCCTGAAGCGCATGGGTGACATGGGGCGGTCGAGCGGCTTCCGGGCCGCTACTGGCCCAGGGCCCGGGCCTTCGTGCCGTCCGTGAGCTTGCCCGACAGCTCGACCCGGGTGCCCGCCGGCACCTTCACCGCCAGGCGGTTGCCCGCAGCGGAACCGTTCACCCCGCCGCCCGACCCCGACAGCGATGCGAACTGCGTGCTGCCCGCCGCCAGGGCGTACCACTGGCCCGCCTTCGACTTCCACAGCACGCCCGCCAGCACCCGCGGCTCCCGCGGGCCGCATGCCGGCGAGCCCTCCGCCTTGGCCGCCTGCGCCGCAAGCGGGGCGCCCGGAGTCAGGAACTGGGCCTGGACCCGGTCCTGCACGCCCGTCCAGGTCTCCGCCCGCGTGCACAACCAGGTCGCCGTGCCCTCGCCCTCGGGCAGCTGCTGCCTGGCGTACGTCCAGGCGTTGACCGTACGGACCCCCGCCGAGCGGACCGACGGCAGCAGGCAGGCGATCCGCGACCAGTCGCCGAGCTCCCCGCCCTCCGCGACGTCCCGCTCCGCGCCCGGCCCGCCCGAGGTCAGCCGAGCCGGGGTCAGTTCGCCCAGGTCGGTGACCAGGCGGGTGGAGCCGTCTCCGGTCAGGGACAGGGCGTTCCAGCCGGTGCACTTGCCGGCCGGGGCGGGGCTCGGCACCGGCGGGGTGACCCCGTCCGGGCCCAGCTTCAGCGGCACGGTGGCCTCGCCCGGCTTGAGCAGGTCCCGCAGGCCCACACCGGAGGCCCAGGGCGCGGTCAGGTAGCGGACGTTCCCGTCGACCCGGCTCAGCACCAGCCCGGTGGCGGTCTCCGCCGACGCGCCGTCGGTGCGGGCGAAGTCGAGGGCGGCGACCGCGGTGCCGGTGCGCGGTTCGGCGTACCGGACCACGCGCAGCCCGTCGTACAGCAGGACCACCACCGCCTGGTCGACGGCGCCCGCGAACAGCAGCTGCGGCGGGCCCATCGGCGGCCCGGGCGGGGTTCCCGGCGTGGCCGAGGCGACGACGGACTTGCCCGGCCGTGCCCACACGGCCAGCGCCCGGCGCAGCAGCTCGGTGTCGTCGACGCGGTCGCCGCGGGCCGGCCAGGTCGAGAAGCCCGTACGGGACGACGTGCGCCACAGCGCGGGCGCGACCCGGATCAGCTTGGCCGGGTCCATGGCCTGCTCCACGGCCGCATTGCGCGCGTACGGCGGGGCAGCGGCCCCGTCCGCACCCCAGCCGCCGCCCGGGAGGGCGAGCAGCGCCCCGCAGACGGCGAGGGCGGCCCCGGCGGCCAGCGCGGCCCGCCCGAAGCGGCGGCGGCGCAGCAGATCGGTGGGCCGCGCCTGAAGCACGCACGGATCGAACTCGGGGGAGGCGAACAGCGGGTCATGGGCCGGATCCCCGGACCCCGCGACCGCCGCCCGCGGGTCGGCCACCCCGGCGGAGGCGAGCACCCGCAGCACCTCCGGCTCCGGCAGCCGCTCCAGTGCCCGCAGCACGCAGGCGGCCCGGCCGGGCCCGTCGAGCGTCGCCAGCCACTGGTCCAGGGCCAGCTCCTCGGCCCCGCCGGACCGCGGGAACAGCCGCAGCCCCCACACCTGGGGGAGCAGCGGGGGCAGCTGGGACCGCCGGGGAAGCGCCCGGAAAGTCAGCGGAACCCCCGCCTCCAGGGCGGAGCGCAGCACCCGGAGCCGGACGTACGCGTACCCGCGGTCAGTGCCCCGGTCCGGGCCGGCGCGGCGGTCGCCGCGCTGGCCGGGGACGCCGCGCCGCCCCCCGCCCGAGGCCTTCCCGCCGGACCGCCTCCCGCGCGGCAGCGCGCGCTGGGCCAGCGAGTGGGCCGTGAGGACCCGCCGGTGGCGGCCCAGGGAGGGCGGCAGCACCAGGTAGGCGAGCCGCACCAGCCGCGGGTAGTGCTCGACGATCGCGGCCTCGGCCTGCTCGACGTCGGGCGTCGCGGGAGACGGGGGGCGGGTGGCGGTGTGCGGCGCAGTCACGTTCAGCTGAACGAGCGAATGGCGGGATGGTCACCGCCTCCAGGTCACACGTTCGGGTCGAATTCCGGTGTGCCGGGGCCCGGGGAGGGCGGGCGGCCGGGCCGTCAGGCCGTCAGGCGGGTGCGCAGGGACTCGACCGTCTCGTCGGACACGCCGAGCCCCTCGCGCACGTACTTCTCCATCGAGCCGTACCGCGTGCCGACCTCGTCCAGCGCCGCCTCCAGGTACTCGGGGAACACCCCGATCAGCGCCAGCGCGATGTCCGGGTTGCCGCCGGCCATCGTGAAGCCCTCGATCATCCGCGCGAAGGCCTGCTTGACCGCCGGATTCACCGACAGGTACTCGGCCATCAGGGTGTCGTCGTCCGCGCCGAGCAGCGCCAGGACGATCGTCGCACCCCAGCCGGTGCGGTCCTTGCCCGCCGTGCAGTGGAACAGGACCGGGCCCGCCTCGGGGTCGGCGAGCTCGTGGAGCAGCATCCGGTACGCGGCCTGAGCCGACGCGGTGTTCACGAACGCCCGGTACGTATCGGCGAACAGGGCCTGGACCTTGCCGCCGCCCAGGTGCTCCTCCGCCACCGCCGGGTCCGAGAGCAGGTCCTTGAGCTGCGTGGCGGCAGGCGCCTCCCCGGAGTCGAGCTTGTCCGCGAGGACGTCGCCGATCAGGTGGCGCACGCCCCCGGGTATGCGGTCCGGGTGGTCGGCGCGCTCGGCGCCGGTGCGGAAGTCGATGACCGTGCGCAGGCCCAGGGCGGCCACGACCGGATCGGCGTCGATGTCGAGCCGGTCGAGCTGGCCCGAGCGCAGGGCCAGGCCGTGGCGGACGGTGCGGCCGCCGGCGAGGGGCGTACCGCCGAGGTCGCGGAGGTTGGCGACGGTGGTGGACGGGGTGACGGTGGCGGTCATCGTGGCGGCTCCATCGGTCGGCGGGCGCGCGTGGCGCGAAGAGGTGGTCCGGGTTCCCGAGTCATCGTTTCCGAGTCATCCGATTTTCAGACGTTTCGTCCCGGATAGGTAATCGAAGGCGAGCGAGACCCCGACGCCGACCCCCAGGGCCACCAGGTGCCCCGCGTCCGTGAAGGTCCGCCCCCGCCGCAGCAGCGGCTGCGCGGCCACGGCCAGCAGCCCGGCCCGTGCGGCCGTACGGGCCCGTCCGCGCGGAAGCGCCGAGGTCAGCGCCCCGAGCACGGCGTTGAAGCCATAGCTCGTGCCCACGTCCAGGGCCCGCCGGGTCTGCGGACCGGCCCGCCCGCGCAGCACCCCGTAGACCAGGAGGGTCGCCGTGACGTGCCCGAACAGGAACACCGCGGCCGCCCACCACACCCCGTACGCGTACTCCGCGTACCCGAGGACGGCGACCAGCAGCAGCGCGTACGGCAGCGGCATGGGCTCCTCGACGACAAGAGCGCTGCTCAGCAGCGTCTCCCAGCGCCCGGAGGAGAGGTTGTCGACGTTCGTCGAGCAGCCCCGCAGCACCTGCTCGCGCTCGGCCGGACCCAGCCGCTCCAGGGCGTGCGCCCCGAGCTGGACCCCGCCCGCGTACAGTGCGCCGGCTATCGGCGGCCATGGCATCGGATTCACCCGACCATGATCGGACACCACCCTCCGGCGCGCCGCGCCGGGGGTTGTGGGAGCATGTTCTGGCCATGTCAGAAAGCCCCGCGCCGATACGCGCCGCACGAGCCGCGATGTTCGCGGCGGTGTGCACCGCCTTGGGCGCTGCGGGGCACGCCCACATGTCCGGCACCGACATCCCGCCGCCGGGCCTGCTGGGCGCCTTCGCCCTGACCGGCGGCCTCGCCTGGCTCGCCGCGGGGCGGCGCCGGGGGCCGGTGGGGATCGGCGCGGCGGTACTCGCCGTGCAGGGGGTCCTTCACCTGGTCTTCTCCGGGAGCCGGGCCGGGGGCGGGGGCGACGGCCGGGCCCAGGATCTCTCCGGGCACGCCGCCCATCACGCCGTACGGCACCTGCTCGAGCCGATGTCCGGGCACCACCGCGTCGAAGCGGCGCTGAGCGGGGTGGACGCGGCCAGTGCGGCCAGTGCGGCCGACGTCGCCGGCATGGCCGGTGCGACGGGCGGCCCCGACGGGCCGGCCGGCCTGGCCGCGATGGCTGGAACCGGCGTCCTCGGCATGGGCACGGGCACGGGCATGATCGTCGCCCACGTCCTCGCCGGGCTGCTCTGCGCCGCCTGGCTCGCCTGGGGCGAGGCCGCCGTCTTCCGGCTCTCCGCCGCCCTCGGCGCCACCGCCCTGCTGGCGGCCCGCCCGCTAGCCCGCGCGCTCGCGCTGGTGCGGGCCGGTGCCGTCCTCGTGCCGCGCCCTCCCGTCCAGCGGCCCTCGTACGCACCCCCGCGCAGGCTGCGCGGGGCCGTGCACGACCACGCCCTCGTGCGCCGCGGCCCGCCCCGTCCGCGAAGCCTCCACACCACGGCCCCCGGCCGTCCTGCCTGCGCCTGACCAGCGCATCTTCCGTCCCGCCGTCCCGGCGGGGCAGGCGGCGAGACCCGGGGCCGGTCCATCCATGTCTTCGCCAACACCTAGGACGACCATGTCTCTTGACGAGGCCCAAGGCGCCCGCACCCGGGACACCGCCACCATCACCGAAGCGGCCGACGCCGCCGGATCAGCCGAAGCCACCGGAGCGGGCTCCGCGCCCGAAGCCACCGGGGGCACCTCCACGAAGCCCGGCACCTGGGCCGCACTGCGGCCGCTGCTCCTGCGCATGCACTTCTACGCGGGCATCCTGATCGCCCCGCTCATGTTCCTCGCCGCCGCCACCGGGCTCCTCTACGCCGGCTCCTGGCAGGCCGAGAAGATCATTTACGCCCAGGAGCTGACCGTCGACCAGGTTGGCGAGAGCACGGTGCCGCTCAGCACCCAGGTCTCGGCCGCCAAGGCCGCCGAGCCCGGCGGCACGGTCGTCGCCGTCTGGCCCGCGCCCGACGCCGAGGCGACCACCCGCGTGATCATGGAGGCTCCGGGGCTTGCCGAGGGCCAGACCCGCACCGCCTTCGTCGACCCGTATACGGCCCACGTCAACGGAGTGCTGACCACCTCCGGTGACGCGCTGCCGCTGCGCGCCTGGCTCAGCGAGTTCCACTCCAGCCTCCAGCTGGGCGAGTTCGGCCGGAACTACAGCGAACTCGCCGCGAGCTGGCTGTGGGTGGTCGCCCTCGGCGGGCTCGCCCTGTGGATCGGCCGCCGCCGCTCCCGCAAGGCACAGATCGTCCTGCCCGACCGCAAGGCCACCGGCCGCCGCAAGACCCTCTCCTGGCACGGGGCCGTCGGCCTCTGGGCCGTGACCGGGCTCGTCGCCCTCTCCGTCACCGGCCTGACCTGGTCGACGTACGCGGGCGAGAACATCGGGCAGCTCCAGGACCGCCTCGGCGGCGCCACCCCGACGGTCTCCGCCGCACTCACCCCGGGCGGGGGCTCGGGCGCGGGCGGCGGTGGCGGCGAGCACGCCGGCCACGTCATGACCGAGGACATGGCGATGCCCCCGGCGCCGGCCACCGCCGACATCGGCATCGACAAGGCCGTGGCCGCCGCCCGCGCCGCGGGCGCCACCGAGAACCTCCAGGTGACGCTCCCCGCCAAGGGCAAGGGGTACGTGGTCAAGGAGAAGGACAGGGAGTTCCCGGTCAACCTGGACACCGTCGCCGTCAACCCTGCCGACGGCAGGGTCATCGACGTCCTGTACTTCTCCGACTACCCCGTCCTCGCCAAGCTGACCCGGTTCGGCATCGACCTGCACATGGGCCTGACCTTCGGGCTCGCCAACCAGATCGCGCTGGCCGCGCTCGCCGTCGCGCTGATGTTCCTGATCTTCTGGGGCTACCGGATGTGGTGGCTGCGCCGGCCCACCAAGGACCGCGCGCTGTCCGTCGGCCGCCCCCAGCCGCGCGGTGCCTGGCGGAAGGCGCCGGTGGGCATGCTGCTGCCGCTCGCGGCGGTGACCGCGGTGGTCGGGTGGTTCGTACCGCTGCTCGGCATGAGCCTCGTGGCGTTCCTCGCGGTCGACATGCTGCTGGGGGCGGTCGCGGTGCGCCGCGCCAAGACGGCCGGGTGACCGGCGGCCGACCGGTGGCCGGCCGGCCGGGCTGACCGGCCGACCGCCCGGCCCCGGCTCTGAAGAGCCCGGTGGGCCCGTATTCCGCAGGGGGGAGTACGGGCCCACCGTCGTGCTCAGGGGGCGTACTTGTAGCCCACCCGGCGGACCGTCTGGATCGCACCCCGGTGGGCCGTGCCCAGCTTGCGGCGCAGCCGGGCGACGTGCACGTCCACGGTCCGGCCGTCGCCGACGTGGCCGTAGCCCCAGACCGTGGTCACCAGCTGGTCCCGGGTGTGCACCCGGTGCGGGTGCGCGACCAGGTGCGCCAGCAGCTCGAACTCCAGGTAGGTGAGGTCCAGTACGCGGCCGTCGACCTCGGCGGTGCGCTGCGCCGTGTCGATGCGGACGAGGCCGTCCCCGAGGGCGGTCGGGGAGGCGGGGGCCGGGGCGGGGGCGGCCTGCGGGGCGAAGGAGAGCGGCGGCTGCTGGTCGGCCGGTACGAGGACCAGGTAGCCGACCATCGGCGGCCGGCCCGGCAGAACGGGCAGCGCGTGCTGCGGCGCGGGCAGCCAGGTGGCGCCGGGCGGCAGCAGGTCGGCCACGCGGGCGACCTCGTCCGGAGCCACGGCCCGCAACCGGTGCCGCGGGCCGGAAGGGGAGGGGGAGGGAGAGGGGAAGGGGAGCGGGGCGGTCGCAGCGGAGCCGGCGGACGTCAGGGAGCGGGTCTGGGACATGAGTGGTCAGCTCTTTCACGCGAAGTGGTCGGCAGGAGACGTGCGTGCACAGGTGGTACGTACGTCCTCGTTGCACCGCGCAGACCGAAGGCCTCGGGGGAGGTGTGGTGGTCGATCCCGGAAGGCTTTAGAGGGCCGGCGCGTTCATCGCGCGGCAACACACCCGGTCGAAATCGTGATCCTGACGGGAAGGCCAGAACGGCTCGAGGTCGCTGCGACCGGTCGAGGTGTGCGAGTGGCTGGCCATGCGCCCATTGAAGCAGATGCCCTCGGCTCGGGCAGGTTCCGTCTCGGCAGATGGAGCGGAATCTCAAATTCAGTGATCAAGGCTTGGTCAAGGCCGTCGCAGAACGGACAAACCGTCATGTCGGCGATGGCCGCCGGCAGTCCGACCGGCCGATCCGTATTGCATGGCGGACATCCACCCCACCCGAACACCCGCATGCCCCCGCCGGGCCGGAGGACGGGCCCGACGGGGGCATGCGGGTGTTCGTGCCGTGCGGGGCAGGGCGGGCGCGCGCCCCGCCCCACACGGGGCTCCGGGGCCGGTTCGCTCGGAACCGCCTCAGACCAGGCCGGCCTTCTCCAGGCCGGTGCAGCAGGTGTCCGTGATCAGGCGGGTCACGACGTACGGGTCCACGTTGGCGTTCGGGCGGCGGTCCTCGATGTAGCCCTTGCCGTCCTTCTCCACCTGCCACGGGATGCGGACCGACGCGCCGCGGTCGGAGACGCCGTAGCTGAACTCGTTCCACGGGGCGGTCTCGTGCAGACCCGTCAGACGCTCGTCGATGCCCGCGCCGTAGTTCTTGACGTGGTCCAGCGGCTTGCTGCCCTCACCCAGGGCCTCGCACGCCGCGATGATCGCGCGGTAGTCCTCGCGCATCGCCTTCGTGGAGAAGTTGGTGTGCGCACCGGCGCCGTTCCAGTCGCCCTTCACCGGCTTCGGGTTCAGCGTCGCGGAGACGTTGAAGTCCTCCGCGGTGCGGTACAGCAGCCAGCGCGCGACCCACAGCTGGTCCGCGACCTCCAGCGGACCGAGCGGGCCCACCTGGAACTCCCACTGGCCGGGCATGACCTCGGCGTTGATGCCGGAGATGTCCAGGCCCGCCGCCAGGCAGTGGTCGAGGTGCTTCTCCACGATCTCGCGGCCGAAAATCTCGTCCGAACCGACACCGCAGTAGTAGCCGCCCTGCGCGGCCGGGAACCCGCCGACCGGGAAGCCCAGCGGGCGCTGGCCGTCGAAGAAGGTGTACTCCTGCTCGATGCCGAAGATCGCCTCCTGGGCGGCGAACTTCTCGGCGACCGGGCGGAGCAGCGCGCGGGTGTTGGACTCGTGCGGGGTCATGTCGATGTTCAGGACCTCGCACAGCACGAGGACGTTGTTCCCGCCGCGGATCGGGTCCGGGCAGGAGAACACCGGCTGCAGGACCCGGTCGGACGCGTGGCCCTCGGCCTGGTTGGTGCTCGATCCGTCGAAGCCCCAGATCGGCAGCTCGGCGCCGTCGGCGAGGATCTTCGTCTTGGAGCGCAGCTTGGCCGTCGGCTCGGTGCCGTCGATCCAGATGTACTCAGCCTTGTAGCTCACGGGCCCCATCCTTACGGTGCGTCGCTCCGGCGCAGACTCTGCGGGTGCTGCGGTGTGCGTGTGCGGTGTAGACCGCAGCGTGCCCGGTGGCGATTTCTCTGCCGTTGCCCATGTGTGAACCCCGTGTTACCGGGGTTTGCACCGCAGGTCGGGTGGCTTGTGCGGGTTGCTCTCGGCCTGCCGGTCCGGGTGCGGCAGACTGGGCGGGTGAGCAGTTCGTGCGATTCGACCCCCGCAGGCGACCCCGCGGAATCCCCTCGTCCGCCCGCCGCCGCCAGGCCCCGGGTGGGGCTCCTCGGCACCGGCCCCTGGGCGCACCGCACCCACGCCCCCGCCCTCGCCGCCCACGCCGGCTCCGACTTCGCCGGTGTCTGGGGCCGCCGGCCCGAAGCCGCCGCCGGGCTGGCCGACCAGTACGGCGTGAAGGTCTACGACGACCCCGACGCCCTCTTCGCCGACTGCGACGTCGCCGCCTTCGCCCTCCCGCCCGACGTACAGGCCCCCCTCGCCGTACGCGCCGCCGCGGCCGGCTGCGGGCTGCTGCTCGACAAACCCGTCGCCACGACCGTCGAGGACGCCCGCGCCGTCGCCGAAGCCGCCGACCGGCACGGCGTCGCCTCCGTCGTCTTCCTCACCCTCCGCTTCGCCGAACCCGCCGCGGGCTGGGTCGAGGAACAGTCCGGCCGCACCGGCTGGTTCACCGCCGCCGCCCACTGGCTCGGCGCCGTCTTCCCGCCCGACGGCACCCCCAGCGCGTACGCCGACTCGCCCTGGCGCAAGGCCAAGGGCGGGCTGTGGGACGTCGGCCCCCACGCCCTGTCCGTCCTGATCCCGGTCCTGGGCGACGTCACCGCCGTCACCGCCGCCCGCGGGCCCTCCGACGTCGTCCAGCTGGCCCTGCGCCACACCTCGGGCGCGGCGAGCACCGCCGTGCTCAGCCTCGGCGCGCCCGTCGCCGCGGCCGGGGTCGGGCTGGAGGTGCGCGGCGCCGAGGGGGTCTTCTCACTGCCCAACTGGACCGACGTGCCCGGCGCGTACGGGCGCGCCCTGGACGCGCTGCTCACCGCAGACCGGACCGGCGTACCGGACCCGCGCGACGCGCGGTTCGCGGTCCGGCTGACGGAGATCCTGGCGGAGGCGGAGGGGCAACTGGCGGTGTGAGCGCGGGTTGCGGCCCCGGCCCCGTCCCAGACTCCGGCCAGGCTGTGGAGGCCGGGAGCCGGGGTGGGGGGTAACGTCTCCGGCACCGATGCCGTGACCTGGGCCCCGCCGAGATGCCCTCGGCCGTGGGGGCCGGCTGGCGGCTCACGGCCTTGGCGAGGTCCGCCAGCACCTGGTCCACGGTCACGCCGGGGCGCGGCCGGAAGGCCTGGAGGAAGTGGTTCCCGTCCGGGTCGTCGGTGCTGACCCGGAAGGTCACCAGGCCGGCCGGCGCGGACTCCGGCGCCTCGATGCCGGACTCGGTGACCTTCACGTCGATCGGCTTCGGCGCGTGCCGGCCGAGGTCCGCCTGGGTGGCCCGTTCCTCACTACGGTCCGGATCGAAACCGCCGGTCTGAAGGTGACTTATTTGATCACGGCGTTGGCCGCGATGATGACCACCCCGATCGCGGAGTCCGCTGCCCCGATCCGGAGCGAGGCGCCGAGCCCGTAGCCCACCCGCCGCGCCACGAAGGAGCCCCAGCCGAACAGCAGCGCCGTGTTCACGCAGAGGCCCACGGCGGTCACCACGGGGGCCTGCCAGTGGGCGAACCCGGCGAGGACGAGGAGGGCGACGGTCGGGAGCGTCGCCGCGATCAGCGGCCACTCGTGCAGCACCTCCCGCACCAGCATGCGCCACCGGTGTCCGGCGGAGCCGGGTTGGTGGCCGGCCATGTGGTGCGCGTACCCGTGCGCGAGGGCCGCCGCGGCGGCGGTGACGAAGACCCAGCCGGCGTCCTGGAACGGGGTGTACTCGGCGCCCTTCTCGTCGAGCGCGGCCAACAGCCCGGCCGCAAGCACGGTCCCGTACACCCCGCAGAACATCCAGTCGGCCCCCTGGAGGGGCGTGGTGCGGGTGGGACGGGGGTCGTGCGGGCCCTGGGGGCCATGGGGTTGGGCGGGGTGGTCGTGGTGGTGGGCGGTCAAGACAGCTCCGTCCTTTTGTCGCACTATGTCCCTTCTGTCGGGTCTACAGCCTACGAGGTCGGCGCGTGCGGAGGGGATGAGGGCGGCAGTTCCTCCCAGGCCCGCCGCCAACGCTGAGACCGGTCTCCAACCTCACACCGCAACAGGCGGTGGCCCGAGCCGCAACGAGCGCTTCAACGGCCCCGTCGACCACGCCGCACCATCCCCGTCGATCCGTCACCCCCCTTACCCCAGCACCCCCCTCACCACCCCCGCCAGTGCCTCCACCGCCCTGCCGAAGGCGGCTTCCGGGGGTGCGGCGTAGCCGACCACCAGGCCTTCGCGGGGCGGGGGCGGGGCCGCCGGGTGGTGGTAGGCCGACAGGCCGTCCAGGGAGAGGCCCGCGGTGCGGGCCGCCGCCAGGGCGGCCTGCTCCGTCCCCGGCGGGAGGCCCACCACGGCGTGCAGCCCCGCCGAGATGCCGGTCACCCGGACCTCCGGCACCCGGGAGGCCAGGGCCTCGGCGAGCCGGTCGCGGCGGGCGCGGTAGCGCTGGCGCATGCGCCGGATGTGGCGGTCGTACGCACCGCAGTCGATGAAGTCGGCCAGCGCCAGCTGGTCCAGGGCGCTCGCCCAGGATTCCCGCTGCCCCTTCGCCGCGAGTACCTGCCCGACCAGCTCATCCGGCAGCACCAGCCAGCCGAGGCGGATCGCCGGGGACAGGGACTTGCTGAGGGAGCCCGCGTAGACCACGTGCCCGGGGTCCAGGCCCTGGACGGCGCCGACGGGCTTGCGGTCGTAGCGGAACTCGCCGTCGTAGTCGTCCTCCACGATCAGCCCGCCCGTGTCGCGGGCCCATTCCACGGCCGCCGCCCGCCGTGCCGGCAGCAGCCGGGCGCCCGTCGGGAACTGGTGGGCCGGGGTGAGGAGCAGGGTGCGGGCCCGCGCCGGGACGAGGTCGGTGCGGGCGCCGTCCTCGTCCACCGGGACGGTATGCGGGCGCACCCCGGCGGCGTCGAGGATGCCGTGGTGGAACGGGAGCCCGTACTCCTCCACGGCCCAGTCGCGGGGCCGCAGCGACGCGAGGAGGCGCAGGCCGTTCGCGAAGCCGGAGCAGACGACGATGTTCTCCGGGCCGGTACGCACGCCCCGCGCCCGGGACAGATACGCGGCCAGCGCACGCCGCAGCTCCGGGCGGCCCCGCGGATCCCCCGGGCCGAAGGCCTCGGCGGGAGCCCGGGCCAGGGCCCGCCGGGCGCTGGTGGACCAGGCGCCCCGCGGGAATGCGGCCGGGTCGGGCTTGCCCTGGAGCAGGTCGTGGCGGGGACCCTCGGGGGCGGGCGCGGCCGGGACGGCCGGCGCGCCGGCGGTGGCCGCCCCCTCGGCGACCCGGGTGCCGGAGCCCTGCCGGGCGGTGAACCAGCCCTCGGCGACGAGCTCGGCGTACGCGTCGGCGACCGCGTTGCGGGCCAGCCCGAGGTCGGCGGCCAGGGCCCGGTAGGGCGGCAGCCGGGTCCCGCCTGCGAGCCGGCCGCTGCGGACGGCTTCGCGGAGGGACTGGGCGAGAACGGTACGGCGGGCGCCGTGCGCGGGGAGCTCGAGGTGCAGGTCGGCGCCGCCGCCCGGGCCGGCGGCGGTCCCGGTGCCCCCGTGCGGGGTGCTGTCGGTGTCGTCGGACGTCATACGGGGGAGGGTAGGCCGCGGCCTGCGAGGGTCCGTTGACGCAGGCCCCGCCCGGCGAGGCGGCCGAGCCGACGGGACCGGTCGGGCCGGTGGGCCCGGCCCCACGGGGTCGGTCAGGCGCGTCGCGACAGGGCCTCGCGGACTGCCTCCTCCGAGCGGGCCACCACCGCCGAGCCGTCGTCGGCCGTGATGATGGGGCGCTGGATGAGCTTCGGGTGCGCGGCCAGGTGGGCGATCCAGCGGGCCCGTGCCTCGTCGGTCTCCTCGCGCGGGAGGTCGCGTACGCCGGTCTCCTTCGCGAGGGGGTCCGAGGTGCGGGCGATGTCCCACGGCTCCAGGCCGAGCCGGTCCAGGACCGTGCGGATCTCGGCCTCGGACGGCAGGTCCTCCAGGTAGCGGCGCACCGTGTACTCGGCGCCTTCCGCGTCGAGCAGCGTCAGCGCGCTGCGGCACTTCGAGCAGGCGGGGTTGATCCAGATTTCCATGGCGCCCAGCCTAGTCAGAGCCCGTCTGGCCAGGGGCTTCTGTCAGTGCCCCCCGGTAAAATCGAGGGAGTACGACAGGACGCCAACTACCGTTTGGGAGGCTGTAGATGGCCACTGCCAAGACGCTTCGGCCCGTCAAGAAGAAGCCGCTGCCCGCGGGGCTTCCCCGGGAGTGGTACGAGAGCCACAACCGCCGGCTGAAGGCGATGCGGCTGGCGATATCCCTGCTCGACTCGGGTACGTACGACGCCCGGCGCGCCACCAACCGGAAGATCCGCTCGGTGGCCGTGCGGACGGGGATCCACCGGCCGTCGAACACGACGTGCAGGCTGGTGCGCGCGTACATCGTGAGCAACGCGAGCTGACCCCTCGCCCGGGTCCTGCCGGAGCGGACCACACCGGCAGGACCCGCCCGGCCCCGGCCGACCGCCCCCGGCCTCTGCTCACTTCTCGTCGAAGACGATCTCCTCGGCATGGTGGGTCATCCGCACGGTGTGGCCGTCGCTGATCTCCACGATGTGCTGCAGGCCGACCAGCGGCTTCGGGCGCTGCGGGATGCGGTACTTGTCCGCGGCCCCGGCCAGGAAGGCGGGGAGGCAGGCCAGGGACGGGTCCGCGGGGTTGAGCTCCAGGTAGTCCTTCAGGCGGCGGAACAGCTTCGGGAGGATCACCGCGCCGTTGTGGGCCGTGAGCGAGGACATCCCGGTGATCTTCGCGCCGGTGAGGGTCACGTCCTCGGCCCACAGCCCCCGCTTCTCGGGGGTGGAGGCCGCCCTCGCCGCCTGCGCGGCGGCGGAGAAGGCCCCGCGCATGAAGCCGGGCAGGCCGGTGTAGAAGGTGGGGTAGGCCAGGCCGGACGCCAGGAGGTGGTGGTTGGCGGTCGCCTTCAGCTGCCGTTCGTCGACGTCGATCTCGTAGCCGCTGTACGCGGGCGGGACGCGGCGGCCGACCAGGGCCACGCAGCGGCCGTGGACGTCGGTGCCCCGGGTGAGGATGTAGCCGGGAACCCGTTCGGGGACGGTGGTGACGGTTTCGTCGTCGTGGCGCTGGATGTGGGTGAAGCCGAGCCAGGCCAGCAGCTCGTCCGCGGCCCGGTGGGCGAACGTGAGCGGCTGGTGCTGCTCCTGCCCGCCGCTCCCGTAGTGGGTCTCCAGTGCGTCGATGGCCTCGAGCCGTACGGGGGCGCGGCCGTCCGCGGCGGGCAGGATCCGCGTGCAGCCCGGCACGAGCTTCCAGTCGGCCACGTCGTCCGGGATGAAGGGGAGGGTGTCGCCGTCCGGCCGGGCGCCCCCGGACACCTTGAACGTTCCTCGGATCAGCAGCATGGACATGGCGACTCCCACGGGCGGTCGAGGGCGGGGTCGGAGGGTGTGCGGACACTGCGCACACTGCGGACACCTGCCGGGCGCCGCTGTCGTCGGTCACCTTGCGTAGCGGTCGACGCCCGAGTGATGACGTACAGTGCACTCCCCGCGAATCTAGGGACGCTTCCCATCCGGCTGCAACCGCCGTTCGAGCGACAGGACCAGCAGGGCCACGTCGTCGCCCGGCCCGCCCCCGGTGAAGGCCACCAGGTCCTGCCACAGGGCGCCGACCAGCCCGGCCGGATCCGTCGGCGCGGGGGTCGCCACCACCGGGACGCGGGTGGCCAGCGGGTAGAAGAACCCGGACGTGTCGCGGGCCTCCGTCACGCCGTCCGTGTACGCGAGCAGCCGGTCGCCGGGCAGCAGCGGGACGCCCGTCACCGCGGTGTCCTCCGGGGCGGTGAGTCCGAGCCCCAGCGGCGGGCCCGGCTCCACGGCCACCTCCGACACCCCGGGCCCGCGCAGCAGCAGCGCCGGCGGGTGCCCGCACGAGACGACCCGTACGAGGTCCAGCCCGGGCGGGAACTCCAGCAGCAGGGCCGTCGCGAACAGCTCCGGATGCCCGAGGCGGAAAGAGGCGTCCGCCGAGCCGCCCCGGGCCGCCGAGCCATCCGGGGCCGCCGAGCCACCCGGGGCCGCCGAATCCGGCGGGTCCGCCGGGGCCGGCCCCGGGTCGGCCGAGCCGCCCGGGCTGCCCGGACCGGCCGATCCCACCGGCCCCACGGGCCCCACCGCCTCCGCCGCGTCCGCCTGGAGCCTGCGGTCCAGCCGGGCGGCGACCTCCGTGAGCTCCGGGTCGTCCAGGACCCCCTCGCGGAACGCGCCGAGCAGCGCCGCGACCGTGCCGACCGCCGCCAGCCCGTGCCCCTGCACGTCCCCGACCAGGGCCCGCACCCCGTACGGCCCGGCCCGTACGTCGTACAGGTCGCCGCCGACCAGGGTGCCGCGCTGCGCCGCCCGGTACAGCCCGGCGCAGCGCACCGGGCCGACCCGTTCCGGCACCGGCGGCAGGACCGCGAGCTGCGCCGCCTCCGCGACGGTGCGTACGTTGACCAGCTGCGTGTCCCGGCGCCGCCGGACCCAGGCGATCACCACGCTGAGCAGCCCGACCGCGGCCACCGTGGCCAGGTCCGTGCCGCGCGGGTTCGCGACGCCGACCCACGGCACCCCGAGCAGCGCGAGCACCAGCCCGGCGAAGACGGCGGTGCCGGCGGCCCCGTACGCGAACGCGGCCACCGGGGGCAGGCCCGCCAGGAAGAAGCCCAGCTCGACATCGCTGGGTGTGAGCCGCTGCGCAAGCACCAGCACCACCAGCGCCACCACGGGCGCGATCCGGGCCCAGCGCGGCGGCGGTTCCCCGCGCAGCCAGCCCGGCTCCTGGCGTCGTCGGCGTCTCACCCCTCTCACCCCTCCACCCTGGTACGGGGGTCCGGACGGCGCACCCCGGACGGTCCGCCGGGTGGCCGCGGGGCGTCCCCGCGCGGACAGTGGTCCCGTGACGGACACGACTCCGACACCCCCGCACGATGATCAGGAGCACGGTACGGGCATGAGCACCCGGCTGAACTGGCTGCGGGCGGGGGTGCTCGGCGCGAACGACGGGATCATCTCCACCGCCGGCCTGGTGGTGGGGGTGGCCGGGTCGACCACCTCGCGCCCGGCGATCCTGGCGGCGGGGGTGGCCGGCCTCCTGGCGGGGGCGCTGTCGATGGCGGCGGGGGAGTACGTGTCGGTCAGCTCGCAACGGGATTCCGAGCGGGCGGCGCTGGACCTGGAGCGCCGGGAGCTGGTGCAGCAGCCGGAGGCGGAGCTCGACGAGCTGACGGAGCTGCTGGCCGCCCGCGGCCTGAGCCCGGACGTGGCCCGGGAGGCGGCGGAGCAGCTGACGGAGCGGGACGCCCTGCGGGCCCACGCCCGGGTGGAGCTCGGTATCAACCCGGACGAACTGGCCAACCCGTGGCACGCGGCGTTCGCCAGCCTGGCCGCGTTCACGGCGGGGGCGCTGCTGCCGCTGCTGGCGATCCTGCTCCCGGGGCCGTCCCAGCGGGTTCCGGTCACGGTGGCGGCCGTGATCGCGGCGCTGGCGCTGTGCGGCGTGACCAGCGCCCGGCTGGGCGGGGCCCCGGCCCGGCGGGCGGTGCTGCGGAACGTCGGGGGCGGCGCGCTCGCGATGGCGGTCACGTACTCGGTGGGCACCTGGATCGGCACGACCTGACCCGGCCTCCCGGGCCGGCCGCCCCCCGGGTCCGGCCATCCCCGGGCCCGGCGGAACCACCAGCCCCCGCCGGGCGGTTTCGCGCCCGCCCGCGGCCGCCGCACCGGCATCATGGGGCCATGCGTATCGCGGTCACCGGGTCCACCGGCCTCATCGGCAGCGCCCTCGTACGGTCCCTGCGGGCGGACGGCCACGACGTGGTCCGCTTCGTGCGGCGGGAGCCGACCGCGCCCGACGAGGCGCGGTGGGACCCCCGGCGCGGGTACGTCGACCCGGCCGGGCTCGCCGGCTGCGCGGCGGTGGTCCACCTGGCCGGGGCCGGGATCGGCGACCACCGCTGGACCGAGGCGTACAAGAGGGAGATCCGAGACAGCCGGGTGAACGGCACCGCCGCCATGGCGCGGGCCGTGGCCGCGCTCGACGAGCCGCCCGCGGTGTTCGTCAGCGGCTCCGCCGTCGGCTACTACGGCGACGCCGGCGACCGCACCGTCGACGAGACGGCCCCGGCCGGCCGCGGCTTCCTGCCGGAGGTGTGTGTCGAGTGGGAGGCGGCGGCCGCCCCCGCCCGGGAGGCCGGCGTCCGGACGGTGCTCGCCCGTACCGGACTGGTCGTCTCCGGCCAGGGCGGTGCCTGGGCGCGGATGTTCCCGGTCTTCCGGGCCGGGCTCGGCGGACGGCTCGGCGACGGCCGCCAGTACTGGCCGTTCATCTCCCTGCACGACGAGGTCGCGGCCCTGCGGCACATCGTCGACAGCCCGCAGCTGTCCGGCCCGGTGAACCTCACCGCGCCCGAGCCGCCGACCAACCGCGAGGTCACCGCGGCGATGGGCCGCGTCCTGCACCGGCCGACGCTGCTGGCCGTACCGGCGCCCGTCCTGCGCCTCGTCCTCGGGGAGCTCTCCCAGGACGTGCTGGGCAGTCAGCGGGCCCGGCCCGCACGGCTGTTGGAGTCCGGCTTCGTCTTCCGCCACCCGGGGATCGAGGACGCGATCCGCGCCGCCGTCACCCGCTCCGAGCCCTGAGCCCGGACGCGTGCCTCACGCCGCGCGCCCCACGGCCTTCCCCGCTTCGGCGCGTCGGCGACCGTGCCCGGTCCTGCGTGCGACGGCGTCCCCGCGCCCCGGGGCCAGGGCCCGGGCCGCACACGGCGCCCGACTCCCGCAGTCGGCGGAGGCGTTCCGTGCGACCGTTCGTGACCCGGATGCGACCGCAATGCGACCGGATCCGACCGTAATACCGCGCCCAAGGCGGGTTCCCCCGAAGCCCGTTGGGGGAAGGAGGATCCCCACACAGCCGCGCCGACCTCGGGGAGGGGCACGTGCTCAGCAGCTCGCACCACGCCGCACAGCATGCGGACGTCGTCATCGTAGGAGCCGGGGTCTCAGGACTCGCGGCGGCACAGCACCTGATCGCGGCAGGGGTCACCGTCACCGTCCTGGAGGCGGCCGAGGACCCCGGCGGCCGGATGGCCACCGAGCAGACCGACGGCTTCCGGCTCGACCGGGTCGGCCAGCTCCTCAACACCTCGTACACGGAGCTCGACCGGACCCCCGGCCTCGCCGGCCTCGTCCTGCGACCCTTCGCGCCCGGGGTGCTCGTCCACACCGACGGCCGGCAGCTGCGGGCCGGGGCCATGACCCCGGCCCGCGCGCTGGCCAGCCGGTCCCTCGACCAGGCGCGGCTCAGCGCCCACCTCGGCCGGCTCGCCGCGCTGCCCGTCGAACGCCTGCTGGCCCGGCCCGAGCGCACGGCCGCGGCCGCCCTCGGCTCCCGGGCCCCCGCCACCACCCTGCGGCCGCTGCTCGCCGCCCTGCTGCGCGACCCGCAGCTCACCACCTCCAGCCGCGTCGCCGACCTGGCCCTGCGCACCTTCGCCCGCGGCCGGCTCGCCGTGCCCGAGGGCGGGGCCGCGGCCCTGCCCGGGCTGCTCGCCGCCGCCCTGCCGCCCGGGACCGTCCGCACCGGGGTCCGGGTCACGTCCGTGGCGACCCAACGCGTCACCACCGAAGAGCACGGCGACTTCAGCTGCCGCTCCCTCGTCCTGGCCACGGGGGCGCGGGCCGCCGCCGGACTGCTGCCGGGGCTGCGGATGCCGGACTTCCACGAGGTCACCGTCATCCACCACGCCACCCCCGGCCCGCTGCCCTGGGACGGCTCGCTGCTGCTCGACGGCGACCCCCGCTGGCCCGTCGCGCACACCGCCGTGATGAGCGCGGTCGACCCGACGCGCGCCCCGGCCGGGCGGAGCCTGGTCACCACGACCGTGCTCGGCCCGCCGCCGCCCGTGCGCACCGTCGCCTCGCGCCTCGCCCGGCTGTACGAGACCGGCACCCGGGACTGGGAGCTGCTGGCCGTCCACCACGCCCCCGAGGCCGTGCCCGCGATGCCGCCGCCCTACGACCTGCGACGCCCGGTGCGGGTGCTGGCCGGGCTGTACGTGTGCGGCGACCACCGCGATGCCAACACCGTGCAGGGCGCCCTGCACTCGGCCCGCCGCGCCGCCACCGCCGTCCTGCGCGATTTCGGCATCCGGCTGCCGGCCAGCGCCGAGGCCGCCCTTCCGGCGGTGGCCTGAGAAGGACCACAGGGCGAGGGCCCGGTTCCCCGCGCCAGGGGCCGGGCCCGTACCCATCCGCGCCGCCCTCCCACGCCGCCCACACCGCGCGCGGACTCCGCCCCGGCGCGCCACGGCTCAGGACGCCACGGCTCAGGACAGCGCCGCGGCTCAGGACAGCGCCGCGACCCGGTCCCGGTAGGTGCGTACGGCCGACGCGTCCCGGTAGGGCTCCAGCCGCCGCTCGAAGTCCCGTACGTACTCCACCGCCCGGACCGACCGCATCTCCATGGCCTGCTGCGCCGCCTCCGCGCCCAGGGCGCACGCCTGGTCCAGTTCGCCCAGCCCCAGCCGGGCCGTGGCCAGCACCACCCGGCAGAACAGCCGCGAGCGGGCGAGCGCCGGAGCCCGCAGCTGGAGCGAGCGCTCCGCGTGCTGGGCCGAGGCCCGGTACTGCTGGAGGTCCCGGTGGCAGTGCCCGAACTCGTCGGCCAGATGGGCCTCGTCGAAGAACCGCGCCCAGTGCGGCACGTCGTCCCCCGGCCGGGCCGCGCCCAGCGCCCGCTCGGCCCGGACCAGGGAGGCCGTCGCGGCCCGGACCTCGCCGAGGACGGCGTGTCCGCGGGCCTCCGCCGAGTGCAGCAGCGCCTGGACCAGGGGCGGGGGGCCGGAGCCGACACCCTGCTGGGCGACGCGGGCCAGCTGCACCGCCTCCCGGCCGTGGCCGAGGTAGACCGCCTGCCGGCTCATGGTGACCAGCACGTATGCCCCGTAGGGCCGGTCCGCGGCGGCCTGCGCCAGCCGCAGCGCCTGGACGAAGTAGCGCTGGGCGAGCCCGTGCGCGGCGATGTCGTACGAGGTCCAGCCGGCGAGCCGGGTCAGGTCGGCGGCAGCCGCGAACAGCCGGCGGCCGGTGGTCTCGCCGTAGGTGCCGCGCAGCATCGGCTCCGCCTCGTGCTCCAGGTAGCGCACCAGGGCCTGGCGGGCGTGCCCGCCGCCGTAGGTCTGGTCGAGGGTCTTGAACAGTTCGCTGACCGAGCGCAGGGCGGCGATGTCCCCGCCGGTGACGCGCTGGCCCGGCCCGCGGTCGATCTGCCGCTGGCGGGGGACCGTGCCCCGGCCCTGCGCGGGGACCCGGGCCGCTGCTGCGGCGGCGGCCGGGTCCGCGCCGCGGCCCACGTGTTCGTCGGGCCGCCCGATCAGCCAGTCCCGGCTGGGGACGACCAGCCCTGCCGGGGTGAAGGCGATCTTCCGCAGTTCGGCGTGGGAGCCGGAGTCCTTGCGCCACAGTCCGCTGGCGATGTCGACGGCCTCCTCCGGGGTGGCCGCGAACTCCAGGCCCGCGTAGACGGGTGCGCAGGCGTCCAGGCCGAGGTCCTGGGCGGAGAGCCGCCGGCCCAGGCGCCGGGTGAACACCTCGGCGATCAGGGCGGGGGTGGTTCCACGGGGCTGCTGGCCGCGCAGCCACCGGGTGACGGAGGTCTTGTCGTACCGCAGGTCGAGGCCGTGTTCCAGGCCCAGCTGGTCGACGCGGCGGGCCAGACCTGCGTTGGAGAACCCGGCTTCCGCGATCAGCGCTGCGAGCTGCCGGTTGGGGACGTGCTGGGCGGGGCGTTCCGTCATCGGCTCCACGGTTTCCTGACGTGACGGACCGGGGTTTCGGCCCTCTGAACGGCGTGAATGTAGCGGCGAACTTCCCTTGAGCCGTCCTCTGTGCCCCATATTCATCCGATCGTGTGCAGAATCGATGGGGCCCTTTACGGCCGCGTCGACGCCCGCCGCGTACGCTGCGCCCCATGACCCGCAGGCCGACCCGGGCGGAGCCGCCCGCCGACTCCACCGCGCAGCCGCTCCGGGCACCCGAGATCACCGAGGCGGAGTGCCGCCGGTGCGGCACGTACATCGCGGGTCTCGACGGGCGGTACGCGTGCGGGGTGTGCGGCTGGGTCAACGACCACTCCGAGGGGCACCGGCGGCTGCCGCGCGCGGACGAGGACCCGGACCGGCCGCCCAAGGGGCGCAGGCGGCCCCCACTGCTGCCCGGGCTGCCGCCGCGGCCGGAGCCGCGGCAGGGGCCGAAGCCGGAGCCGGAGCCGGAGCCGCGGCAGGGGCCGGAGCCGGGGCCGGGGCCGGAGGCGCAGGTGGACGGCTGAGGCCCCCCGAGCGGCCGTGGCCGGCGGCCGTACTCTTGGCTGGTGCGATACGTGCACACAGCAGGTTCAACGAGGAGGCGCTGCGGTGGCTGAGCTTGGGTTTGTCCATCTGGGCTTCGGACCGGACGACTACGTCGAGTACACCGAGGCCTGGGAAGAGCAGCGCCGGGTCCACGCCGCCCGCTTCGCGGACGAGATGGGCGACACCTGCCTGCTGCTGGAGCACCGGCCCGTGTACACGGCCGGGCGGCGCACCGCCGACAGCGAGCGCCCCCTCGACGGCACGCCCGTCGTCGACGTGGACCGCGGCGGCAAGATCACCTGGCACGGGCCGGGGCAGCTGGTCGGCTACCCGATCATGAAGCTGCCGCGGCCGGTGGACGTCGTCGCGCACGTGCGCCGGCTGGAGGAGGCGCTGATCCGCACCGCCGCCGACTTCGGCCTGGAGACCACCCGGGTGGAGGGCCGCTCCGGCGTGTGGGTGCTGGGCGACCCGGTGGAGCAGCGCCCGAAGATCGGCGGCCTGTCCCTGGACCTCGACCCGCGTCTGCACGACGAGGAGTTCGACGCCCGCCTGAACGGCCCCGAGTACGCCCCGTCCAACGCCGGCCAGCGGCGCGAGGACCGCAAGCTGGCGGCCATCGGGATCCGCGTCGCCAAGGGCGTCACCATGCACGGCTTCTCGTTCAACGTGAACCCCGACAACACCTGGTTCGACCGGATCGTGCCCTGCGGCATCCGCGACGCCGGTGTGACGTCCCTCTCGTACGAACTGGGCCGCGAGGTCACCATCGCCGAGGTGCTGCCGGTGGCCGTGAAGCACCTGAGGGACGTGCTGGAGAACGCCGAGCTGCGGCCGCGCGAGATCGAGACCGCCCCGGGGGCGTAGCCGCCGGGGAATGCGTCCGGCCGCCCCCAGGTTGGCCGACGTAAGAGCGTACGAATTTACGGGCGTACCCTGGTGGGCGCCGAGGAATCACAGTCACAGGGAGCCGGTCGTGTCCGCAGTCGCACCCGACGGACGCAAGATGCTGCGCCTGGAGGTCCGCAACAGCCAGACCCCCATCGAGCGCAAGCCCGAGTGGATCAAGACCCGGGCGAAGATGGGTCCCGAGTACACGAAGATGCAGAACCTCGTGAAGGGCGAGGGCCTGCACACGGTGTGCCAGGAAGCCGGTTGTCCGAACATCTACGAATGCTGGGAGGACCGCGAGGCCACCTTCCTCATCGGCGGCGACCAGTGCACCCGGCGCTGTGACTTCTGCCAGATCGACACCGGCAAGCCCCAGGCCCTGGACCGGGACGAGCCCCGCCGCGTCGGCGAGTCCGTCGTCACCATGGACCTGAACTACGCCACCATCACCGGCGTCGCCCGCGACGACCTGGAGGACGGCGGCGCCTGGCTGTACGCGGAGACCGTGCGCCAGATCCACGAGCAGACGGCGGGCCGCGAGGGCGGCCACACCAAGGTCGAGCTGCTGGCCCCCGACTTCAACGCGGTCCCGGAGCTGCTGGAGGAGGTCTTCGCCTCCCGCCCCGAGGTCTTCGCGCACAACGTCGAGACGGTTCCGCGGATCTTCCGCCGGATCCGCCCGGGCTTCCGCTACGAGCGCTCCCTCGAGGTGATCACCAAGGCCCGCGAGTACGGCCTGGTCACCAAGTCGAACCTGATCCTCGGCATGGGCGAGGAGCGCGAGGAGGTCACGCAGGCCCTGCGCGACCTGCACGAGGCGGGCTGCGAGCTCATCACCATCACCCAGTACCTGCGCCCGTCGCCGCGGCACCACCCCGTCGAGCGCTGGGTGAAGCCGGCCGAGTTCGTGGAGCTGGCGAAGGAGGCCGAGGAGATCGGCTTCTCCGGTGTGATGTCGGGCCCGCTGGTCCGGTCCTCGTACCGGGCCGGTCGCCTCTTCCAGCAGGCGATGGAGAAGCGCAGCGGAGCCGTAGCGTAGGTCGAGGGTCCGCCCGAGGTACGAGGGCGGGCACTCGGCCGGAGCGGTGGCGACGCGGAGCTCGACCGAAAGACGGACAAGCGCAGCGGAGCCGTGGCGTAGCACCCTGTGACGCCACGCACAAAGTTTACCGGCGAGTAATACCGCATGGACGCGGCCCGTAGGCTCTTCGAGGGAAGAGATCCGACGGGCCGCGTAAATGTTTCATCACCGTTTGACCGACCGGTCATGCCCTGGTAACACCAATCAGTGACCATAGGCCAACGCACCGCGCACACCGTCGCCACACCTGCGCCACCCCGCCGTGCGCCCTCCGGACCGACGTGAGCACCGTGAAAGGGAACGAGACCATGCAGGCCGCGCCCGTACGCGCCATCGCCATTCCGTCGTTCGCAGAGGCCTTCCGGGGCCTCGAATCGCTGCTCATGAGCGGCGCCCGCCGCAATGCCTGGACCGCGGTCCTGGAGGACCGCCGCCGCGCGAAGGACCGCGTCGAAACCGAGCACGTACTCGAGGCCGCGGCGACCCGGGCCCCGCAGGCCACGTAAACTTCGCTGTATGGCGAGGAAGGCAAACGCAGAGACTGCTGCGACACCCGGGCGACTGAAGCAGATCGCCCTCACGTACAAAATGACGAGCAAGGCCGACCCCAAGGTCGGTCTGATCCTTGCGGCCGTGGGAATCATCACCTTCGGTGTCTTCCTCGGGATCGGCTTCCTGATCGACCACCCGGTCTACCTCGGCATCCTGGGCTTCCTGGTGGCGTTCCTGGCGACGGCGATCGTCTTCGGCCGCCGGGCCGAGCGGGCCGCCTTCGGGCAGATGGAAGGCCAGCCGGGCGCGGCCGCGGCGGTGCTGGACAACGTGGGCCGAGGCTGGACGACCACCCCCGCCGTCGCGATGAACCGCAGCCAGGACCTCGTCCACCGGGCCGTGGGCAAGGCGGGCGTCGTCCTGATCGCCGAGGGCAACGCCAACCGGGTCAAGCCGCTGCTGGCCGCCGAGAAGCGCAAGCTCGCCCGCATCATGCCGGACGTCCCGGTGCACGACTTCATCGTGGGCAACGGCGAGGGCCAGGTCCCGCTGAAGAAGCTGCGCACCACCATGCTCAAGCTGCCGCGCGCGCTGTCCGGCCCGCAGGTCACCCAGGCCAACGACAAGCTGCGCGCCATGGGCGACCTCATGAGCAACATGCCGCTGCCGAAGGGACCGATTCCTGGGCGTGGTGGTTCCGCTCGCCCGCCGCGCGGCGGGAAGATGCGCTGATGCGCTGAGCCGCTTTTCGTATACGAGAACAGGGGCGCCCCCGAGCCGGACGGCTGCGGGGGCGCCCCTGTTCCTGCGTCTGCGTCTGCTGCGTCCGCCCTCAGATGCGGACCTGGACGGCGCGGGCCGCCCGGTCGTGCAGGCCGCGGCCGTCCCGGTCCCAGACCAGCGCCGGGATGACCAGGGCGAGCAGCAGCGTGCGCAGCACCACCCGGCCGAAGCCCAGCCGGCCGCCGTCCTCCGCGACCACGCGCAGGCCCACGAGCCGCTTCCCGGGTGTGAAGCCCACGGTGCCGATGGTCAGGATGCTCAACGCCACGAAGAGCAGCAGCGTCCAGTTGCCCGTCGCGGTCGCGTTGCCGCCGGTGATCAGCCCGTATGCGATCACCTGGCAGGCGATCCAGTCGAGGGCCACACCGCCGAACCGGCGCCCGAAGCGCGCCGCGGAGCCGGAGCCCTGCTGGGGCAGGCCGAGCCGCTGGCCCGGGTAGCCGAAGTCGACGCCCATGTCCTCGGCCGCCGAGCGGGGGCCGGAGAGCCACGATCCCATTGCTTGCCTGTTGTCCACCCGACCACGGTACCTGTGGCGCTCCGCGCCCCTCCGGCCGGACCCTGGTTAACTTGTGCGAAACAAATGGGTCATGCTTGGGAAATCCCGTCTGCCTATGGTCGGGACAGCGTGCGGCACCGCACTGACGCACCACGAGCTATACAGCCCGCCCCTGCCCCGGGTCGGGAGTAGGAGGAGTTGGATGTTCCAGAACGCCGACGAGATCAAGAAGTACATCGCGGACAACGACGTCAAGTTCGTCGACGTCCGGTTCTGCGACCTCCCCGGTGTGATGCAGCACTTCACCATCCCGGCGAAGGCGTTCGACCCGGCCGAGGAGCTCGCCTTCGACGGCTCCTCGATCCGCGGCTTCCAGGCGATCCACGAGTCCGACATGGCGCTGCGTGCCGACATCAGCACCGCCCGCCTGGACCCGTTCCGCCGCGACAAGACGCTGAACGTCAACTTCTTCATCCACGACCCGATCACGGGCGAGGCCTACAGCCGCGACCCGCGCAACATCGCGAAGAAGGCCGAGGCGTACCTCGCCTCCACCGGCATCGCCGACACCGCGTTCTTCGGCCCCGAGGCCGAGTTCTACATCTTCGACAGCGTGCGCTTCGCGACCACCGCGAACGAGGGCTTCTACCACATCGACTCCGAGGCCGGCGCCTGGAACACCGGTTCGGAGGAGAACAACCGCGGTTACAAGGTCCGCTACAAGGGCGGCTACTTCCCGGTCGCCCCGGTCGACCACTTCGCCGACCTGCGCGCCGAGATTTCCCTCGAGCTGGACGCCCAGGGCCTCCAGGTCGAGCGCCAGCACCACGAGGTCGGCACCGGCGGCCAGGCCGAGATCAACTACAAGTTCAACACACTGCTCGCCGCGGCCGACGACCTGATGCTCTTCAAGTACATCGTGAAGAACGTCGCCTGGCGCAACGGCAAGACCGCGACCTTCATGCCGAAGCCGATCTTCGGCGACAACGGCTCGGGCATGCACGTCCACCAGTCGCTGTGGCAGGGCGGCGAGCCGCTCTTCTACGACGAGGCCGGCTACGCGGGCCTGTCGGACACCGCCCGCTACTACATCGGCGGCATCCTCAAGCACGCCCCGTCGCTGCTCGCCTTCACCAACCCCACGGTGAACTCGTACCACCGCCTGGTGCCGGGCTTCGAGGCGCCGGTCAACCTGGTGTACTCGCAGCGCAACCGCTCCGCCGCCATGCGCATCCCGATCACGGGCTCGAACCCGAAGGCCAAGCGCGTCGAGTTCCGCGCCCCGGACCCGTCCTCCAACCCGTACCTCGCCTTCTCGGCGCTGCTGCTCGCGGGCCTCGACGGTGTCAAGAACAAGATCGAGCCGATGGAGCCGATCGACAAGGACCTCTACGAGCTCGCCCCCGACGAGCACGCGAGCGTCCCGCAGGTCCCGTCCAGCCTGGAGAACGTCCTCAAGGCCCTGGAGGACGACCACGAGTACCTCCTCGCCGGCGGTGTCTTCACCTCCGACCTGATCGAGACGTGGATCGACTACAAGCGCACCCACGAGATCGCCCCGATCGCCCAGCGCCCGCACCCGCACGAGTTCGAGCTGTACTTCGACATCTAAGCCGCAGGCGATGAAGAGCCGCCCCCGCTGCCGTTCCGGCGCGGGGGCGGCCCTCTTTTTTTGATCTTGTTCCGCGGACGGAGCGGCACCCGCTGGGTTCGGGGCATGGATGATCAGTGCCGAGGCGGCCGACGTCATCGTGTCCGCGATGGTGGCCCTGGCCCTGGCCCTGGCCCTGGCCCGGATGCGGCCGGACGCGGCCGGGTACTTCGCCGAGCAGCTCAAGCCGAAGGCCGGCTGCCGCTTCCTCTGACTCCGCCGACTCCGTCGACTTCGCCGACTCCGCCGCCGGCCTCGCCCGCCCGCGTGAGCAGCGGCATCGACCCGGTCAGCTCGCGCAGGCAGCGGACCGCCAGCTCGGCGGGGGAGGCCGGGCCACCCGTGCGCGGGGCGTCCGTCGTGGCCCACAGCTCCAGGGCGATGCGGATCGCGTCCGTGGCGGCCGCGGCGAGCAGACGGACGCCGAGCGGGTCTGCTCCCTCGCCGGCCAGGCGGCCGATCACCGGGACCAGCTGCTCCTCGGACTCCTGGTTCACGCGGTACCAGACGGCCCGCAGCGCCGGATCGGCCGCCGCGGCGCGGAGCAGTCCGCGGGTCACCTCCAGGCCCTCCTCGACCGTCTGGGGGTCGGTGAGGGAGCGGCCGATCGCGCGCTCCAGCGCCTCCCCGAGGGGGGTGCCGGGGGCCTCCTCCGCGAGCAGGCTGCGCCACCGCTCACCGCCGGTCGCGAGCAGCGGGCCCACGGCCTCCTGCTTGTTGCGGAAGTAGCGGTAGAACGTGCGCAGGGCGACACCGGCGCGGTGCGCGATGTCCTCGGCGGTGGTGCCGTCGGGGCCGTGCGCGGCGAACAGGGCGCAGGCGGCGCGGGCGATGTCGAGCTGGGTGGCGGCCTTGCGGCGTTCGGTCAGCGACTGCGCTCCGGGGCCGGTCTGGGGGGAGTACGGACGAGGGGATCTCACGCCTGAAGCCTACCCCTCCGATCCGCTCCGGATGCGTTCTTTGACGCTCTGGCAAAACGTGCAATCACGGCGGTACGCTCGCCCCATGAACCGTTTCGAAGGACGCCGAGTCCTCATCACCGGCGGCGGCTCCGGCATCGGCCGCGCCACCGTCCACCGCATCCTCGCCGAGGGCGGCCGCGTCCACACCGTGGACGTCAGCGAGGCCGGCCTCAAGGAGACCGCCGACCAGGCCCGCGCCGCCGGACACGGGGAGCGGCTCACCACCGCCCTCCTCGACATAGCCGACGAGGCCTCCGTCCAGGCCGGGGTCACCGCCGCCGTCGGGCTCCTCGGCGGGATCGACGTGCTGGTCAACGCGGCGGGCATCCTGCGCTCCGCGCACACCCACCAGACCAGCCTCGACCTGTGGAACCAGGTCATCACGGTCAACCTCACCGGGACCTTCCTGATGATCCGCGCATCCCTGCCGGCCCTGTTCGAGGGCGACAAGCCGGTCGTCGTGAACTTCAGCTCCACCTCGGCCTCGTTCGCCCACCCCTACATGGCCGCGTACGCGGCCAGCAAGGGCGGCATCCAGTCCATGACGCACGCCCTGGCCGCCGAGTACAGCAAGCAGGGCCTCCGCTTCGTCTCCGTCGCCCCCGGCTCCATCGAGAGCGGCATGACGACCGGCGCCGGCCCCGGCCTGCCCGAGGACACCGACTGGAGCCTGTTCGCGAAGCTCGCCCCGGCCATCGGCCAGGGCTTCGCCGGCCCGGAGACCGTCGCCGGCGTCGTCGCCATGCTGGCCTCGGAGGACGGCGCCTTCATCACGGGTACCGAGATCCGCATCGACGGCGGCACCCACTACTGACGCGCCCCACCACAGATGCGCCCCCGCCGGCGCATCAGGACCTGAAGCGCTCCCACAGCCGGGGGAAGCGCTCCGCGAGGACGGCTTCGTTCTCGAAGTCCAGCGGGGTGCCCTCCGGCTCCGCCGGCTGGAGCGGAATCCCGAGGTCCGGCGCGACCGTGCCGGTCAGCTGCTCGTACGCCTCGTCCGCCGCGTACCCGAGCTCCTCGCCGTCCCCGTCGAGCTCCTCGTCGAACTCGCCGAGGAGCTCCGCCAGCTGGTCGGGGTCGTGGACCGCGCCCTCGAAGACCTCCCGCCCCTGGCCGATCAGCCAGCACCGGAAGTAGTCGAACGCGTCGTCGCTCGCCCCGTCCAGCAGCACCCAGGCAGCCCCCCACAGGTCCCAGCTGTACGCCCGGTTGTACCGGGACTCGAAGTGCCGGGCGAAATCCAGGACGGAGTCCGGATCGAGCTGCGCCAGCCGCTCCACGAGCAGGTCGGCGTGTTCCTCGGGGTCGCCCTCGGCGGCCTCCCGGGTGCTGTCCACGATCTCCCAGAACTCCGTCTCGTCCATCGGTCTCCTAGGCCTGTGGTACTTCCTCGTGGCACTTCTTCGCGCCCCGTACGGGGCCGGTTCGGGCTGGACCCCGGCCCTCGGGTGGGAAGCCCCCTTCCTCCGGGCAGGGGAGCGGAGTCACCACGGGATCCAGCATCGTGGGTGCCGATGCCCGCCGCCACCGCGCGATTCCGCCGGTTGGGCGTGCGGGGACGCACAGGAACGCCCGAGGCGGCCCGCCCCGTCAAGGGCGGACCGCCTCAGGCGTATCACGGCACCGCTCAGAGCCCGTAGCGCTCCCGGGCCTCCTTGACGGAGGACGCCGGCACCTCGCCGCGGCGGGCGAGCTGGGCCAGGGCCGCGACCACGATGGACTGCGCGTCGACGCCGAAGTGGCGGCGGGCGCCCGCGCGGGTGTCGGAGAGGCCGAAGCCGTCCGTGCCCAGCGAGGTGTAGTCCTGCGGGACCCACTGGCTGATCTGGTCCGGGACCTGGCGCATCCAGTCGGAGACCGCGAGCACCGGGCCCGGGGCGCCGTCGAGTACGCGGGTGACGTACGGGATGCGCTCCTCGCCGCGCAGCAGGGCCTCGTCGCACTCCAGCGCGTCGCGGCGCAGCTCGCCCCAGGAGGTGGCGGACCACACGTCGGCGGCCACGTTCCACTCGGCGGCCAGCAGCTTCTGGGCCTCCAGGATCCAGTGGATCGCCGTACCCGAGGCCATCAGCTGGATCTTCGGGGCGTCCGCGGCCGGGGCGGCCTCGCCCAGGTCGGCCGAGGTGTTGAACCGGTACAGCCCCTTGACGATGCCGTCCTCGACACCCTCGGGCATGGCCGGCTGCGGCTTCGGCTCGTTGTAGACCGTCAGGTAGTAGAAGACGTTCGAGTCCACACCGGGGGTGGGCTCCCCGTACATGCGCTTCAGACCGTCCTTGACGATCACCGCGATCTCGTACGCGAAGGCCGGGTCGTAGTTGAGCGAGGCCGGGTTGGTGGCCGCGATCAGGTGCGAGTGGCCGTCGGCGTGCTGGAGGCCCTCACCGGTCAGGGTGGTGCGGCCGGCCGTGGCGCCCACGATGAAGCCCTTGCCGAGCTGGTCGGCGAGCTGCCACATCTGGTCGCCGGTGCGCTGCCAGCCGAACATCGAGTAGAAGATGTAGAAGGGGATCATCGTCTCGCCGTGCGTCGCGTACGACGTGGCGGCGGCGATGAAGTCGGCCATGGCGCCGGCCTCGGTGATCCCCTCGTTGAGGATCTGGCCGTCCTTGGCCTCCTTGTAGTACATCAGCTGGTCGCGGTCGACCGGCTCGTACGTCTGGCCCAGCGGCGAGTAGATGCCGGCCGACGGGAAGAGGGACTCCATGCCGAAGGTACGGGCCTCGTCGGGGACGATCGGCACCCAGCGGCGGCCGGTCTCCTTGTCCCGCATGAGGTCCTTGACCAGGCGGACGAAGGCCATGGTGGTGGCCATCTCCTGCTTGCCGGAGCCCTTGAGCAGCGGGGCGTAGGACTTGTCGGCGGGCTGCGGCAGGGCCACGTGGTGGACCTTGCGGGCCGGGGCCGGGCCGCCGAGGGCCGCGCGGCGCTCGTGCAGGTAGCGGACCTCGGCAGAGTCGGCGCCCGGGTGGCCGTACGGAACCACGCCGTCCTCGAAGGCGCTGTCCGGGATCGGGAGTCCGAGCAGGTCGCGCATGCCCTTGAACTCGTCGATCGTCAGCTTCTTCATCTGGTGGTTCGCGTTCTTCGACTCGAACCCGGCACCCAGGGTGTAGCCCTTGACGGTCTGCGCCAGGATGACCGTCGGCGCGCCCTTGTGCTCCAGGGCGGCCTTGTACGCGGCGTAGACCTTGCGGGGCTCGTGGCCGCCGCGCGAGCTGTGGAAGCACTCGGCGATCTTCGCGTCGGACAGCAGGCCGCCGAGGGCCACCAGGGCCGGGTCGCCGCCGAAGAAGTGCTCGCGGATGTAGGCCGCGTCACGGGTGGCGTACGTCTGGAACTGCGCGTCCGGGGTTTCGCGGAGGCGGCGGACCAGGGCGCCCGTGGTGTCGAGCCGGAACAGCTCGTCCCAGGCGGAGCCCCAGAGGGTCTTCACGACGTTCCAGCCGGCGCCGCGGAACTGGGCCTCCAGCTCCTGGACGATGCGGAAGTTCGCGCGGACCGGGCCGTCGAGGCGCTGCAGGTTGCAGTTGACGACGAAGGTCAGGTTGTCGAGGCGCTCGCGGGCCGCGAGGGCCAGGGCCGCCGTCGACTCGGGCTCGTCCATCTCGCCGTCGCCGAGGAAGGCCCAGACGTGCGAGCCGGAGGTGTCCTTGATCTTGCGGTTCTCCAGGTAGCGGTTGAAACGCGCCTGGTAGATCGCGGAGAGCGGGCCGAGGCCCATGGAGACGGTGGGGAACTCCCACAGCCAGGGCAGGCGCCGCGGGTGCGGGTAGGAGGGCAGGCCGTTGCCGCCGGACTCCTGGCGGAAGTTGTCGAGCTGCTGCTCGGAGATGCGCCCGTCGAGGAAGGCGCGGGCGTAGATGCCGGGGGCGGCGTGGCCCTGGACGTAGAGCTGGTCGCCCGAGCCGTCGGCCTCCTTGCCGCGGAAGAAGTGCTGGAAGCCGGTCTCGTAGAGCCAGGCCGCGGAGGCGAAGGTGGCGATGTGGCCGCCGACGCCGTACTTGGAGCCGCGGGTCACCATGGCGGCCGCGTTCCAGCGGTTCCACGCGGTGATGCGGGCCTCCATCTCCTCGTCACCGGGGAAGGCCGGCTCGGCGGAGGTGGGGATGGTGTTGACGTAGTCCGTCTCCAGCAGCTTCGGCAGGGCCAGGCCGGCGGCCTCGGCGTGCTGGAGGGTGCGGCGGAGCAGGTATTCGGCGCGGCGCGTACCGGCGGCCTTGGCGACGGCGTCGAGCGAGGCCGCCCATTCGGCGGTCTCCTCGGTGTCGCGGTCCGGGAGCTGGTCGAGCTCGCTCGGAAGCTTTCCTACGGGGTCGGACATCGGTGTGCGCCGCCTTCCGGACAAGGAGAGGTGGTGAAAGAAGAATCCCTGACGGGCAGGACAGGGTGGGCGGACCCGGTTGGGGTCCGCAAAGACTGTAAATCCCTGATCGATGATCGATCAAATGATTGCGGTGAAGTTAAGGGACATCAACGAAAAGTCGGCACGGGGTGCCAGCAAAACAGACACCCAGTGCCGGGCAAATCGTGACAAGGCGGGCGGCCGTCGGGGCTCAGGCCCGGGGCGCACACCCCAGAACATGCCGCTTCACCAGCACCCCGATCTCCGGATCCTGGTTGCGGAAGGCCTCGACGAGCGCCGCGTGCTCCTCCGCGTACGACTTCTGCACCGTCCCCAGCCAGCGGATCGACAGCGCGGTGAACACCTCGATGCCCAGGCTCTCCCAGGTGTGCAGCAGCACGCTGTTCCCCGCCGCCCGCACCATCTCCCGGTGGAACCCGACGGTGTGCCGCACCTGCGCCGTGCCGTCCGAGGTCCGGTCGGCCTCCCACAGCGCCGCGACGTGCGGCTCCAGCGCCGAACAGTCCGCCGCCAGCTTCTGCGCGGCCAGCTCGGCCGCGATCTGCTCCAGGCCGGCCCGAACCGGGTAGATCTCCTCCAGGTCCGCCGCCGTCAGGTTCCGCACGCGGACGCCCTTGTTCGGCGCCGACTCGATCAGCCGCAGCGTCTCCAGCTCGCGCAGCGCCTCGCGCACCGGCGTCTGGCTGACCTCCAGCTCGACGGCGATCCGCCGCTCGACGATCCGCTCGCCGGGCTTCCAGCGCCCGCTGACGATCCCCTCCACGATGTGCTCGCGGATCTGCTCGCGCAGCGAGTGCACGACGGGTGGGGTGATCATCGGGGCTTCATCTCCTGGAGCGGCGGGCGGAGTCTGATCGTGCGCAGTCTGATGCGTAGACAATACGGCGCAGTAGGCCCGCGGGGAGAGTTCGCGGTCGGGGACGCCGGGGTGAGGCTGGTTACAGCCGCAGCTCGCCCACGTGCCGCAGCCGTGTGGGAACGCCGGCGCGCGGCTTGGCGGGGGTCCGCGGACCATCCGACCGGCAGGGCGAGACGACGGCGCCCCCGCCCGGAGTGTTCTCCGGACAGGGGCGCCGTACGGTGACTGCCGACGGGCAGCGGGAGCCTTACAGGCCGAGCTCGACCTCGAACTCGCCGGCCTCCAGGATCGCCTTGACGGCCGTGAGGTACCGGGCCGCGTCCGCGCCGTCCACCAGGCGGTGGTCGTAGGACAGGGTCAGGTACGTCATGTCGCGGGCGCCGATGACGGTGCCCTCGGGGGTCTCCATGACCACCGGGCGCTTCACCGTGGCACCGATGCCCAGGATCGCGACCTGGTTCGGCGGCACGATGACCGTGTCGAACAGCGCACCGCGCGAGCCGGTGTTGCTGATCGTGAAGGTCGCGCCGGACAGCTCGTCCGGGGTGATCTTGTTGCTGCGGACCTTGCCGGCCAGCTCGGCGGTCGCCTTGGCGATACCGGCCAGGTTGAGGTCACCGGCACCCTTGATGACCGGGGTCATCAGGCCCTTCTCGGAGTCCACGGCGATGCCGATGTTCTCCGAGTCGAAGTAGGTGATGGTGCCCTCGTCGTCGTTGATCCGGGCGTTGACGACCGCGTGGGCCTTCAGCGCCTGGGCGGCGGCCTTGACGAAGAACGGCATCGGGGACAGCTTCACGCCCTCGCGGGCGAGGAAGCCGGCCTTGGCCTTCTCGCGCAGCTTCATGATCTTGGTGACGTCCACCTCGACCACGGACGACAGCTGCGCCTGCGAGTGCAGGGCCTTCATCATGTTGTCGCCGATGACCTTGCGCATGCGGGTCATCTTGACCGTCTGACCGCGCAGCTCGGACACCGCGGCGGCAGCGGCCGGAGCGGCGGCGGCAGCGGGGGCCGGAGCCGGGGCGGCGGCGGCCTTGGCGGCCTCGGCGGCGGCCAGGACGTCCTGCTTGCGGATACGGCCACCGACGCCGGTGCCCGTGACCGTGTTCAGGTCGACGCCGGCCTCGGAGGCCAGCTTGCGCACCAGCGGGGTCACGTACGCGCCCTCGTCACCGGTGACCGCCGGCGCGGCGGGAGCGGCCGGGGCAGCCGGGGCGACCGGAGCCGGGGCGGCCACGGGAGCGGCCGGGGCGACCGGAGCCGGAGCCGCGACCGGAGCGGCCGGAGCCACCGGGGCGGGCGCCGGAGCAGCCGGGGCCGGGGCGGCCGGAGCCGGGGCAGCGGCGGCCGGGGCCGGAGCCGGGGCGGCAGCCGGAGCCGGGGCGGCCGGGGCCGGGGCGGCGGCCGGGGCCGGGGCGGCGGCCGGGGCAGCGCCCGCGACGCCGATGACGGCCAGACGGGCGCCGACCTCGGCGGTCTCGTCCTCGCCGACCAGGATCTCGAGCAGCGTGCCGGAGACCGGCGCGGGGATCTCGGTGTCGACCTTGTCGGTGGAGACCTCGAGCAGCGGCTCGTCGGCCTCGACCGTCTCGCCGACGGCCTTCAGCCAGCGGGTGACGGTGCCCTCGGTGACGGACTCGCCCAGGGCGGGCAGCACGACGTCGGTGCCGGACGCTGCCGGGGCAGCGGCGGCGGGGGCCCCGGCCGCCGGGGCCGGGGCAGCGGCGGCGGGGGCCTCCGCGACGGGCGCCGGAGCGGCCGGGGCCTCGGCAGCGGCAGGCTGGGCGGCCGGAGCGGCAGCCGCGGCCGGCGCGCCGGAGCCGTCGTCGATGACGGCCAGCTCGGCGCCGACCTCGACGGTCTCGTCCTCGGCGACCTTGATGGAGGCCAGGATGCCGGACGCGGGGGAGGGGATCTCGGTGTCGACCTTGTCGGTCGAAACCTCGAGCAGCGGCTCGTCGGCCTCGACGTGCTCGCCCTCGGCCTTCAGCCAGCGGGTGACAGTGCCCTCGGTGACGCTCTCGCCGAGCGCCGGAAGGGTTACGGAAACCGCCATGGTTTCAGTTGCTCCTTACGAATGGTGCGGTAGTGGTCGTCGCGCCCGTGACTGGATCAGTCGTGTGCGTGCAGCGGCTTGCCGGCCAGGGCCAGGTGGGCCTCGCCGAGCGCCTCGTTCTGGGTCGGGTGCGCGTGGATGAGCTGCGCGACCTCGGCCGGCAGGGCCTCCCAGTTGTAGATCAGCTGGGCCTCGCCGACCTGCTCGCCCATCCGGTCACCGACCATGTGGACGCCGACCACGGCACCGTCCTTGACCTGGACGAGCTTGATCTCGCCCGCGGTCTTCAGGATCTTGCTCTTGCCGTTGCCCGCCAGGTTGTACTTCAGGGCCACGACCTTGTCCGCACCGTAGATCTCCTTGGCCTTGGCCTCGGTGATGCCGACGGAGGCGACCTCGGGGTGGCAGTAGGTCACGCGCGGCACGCCGTCGTAGTCGATCGGGACGACCTTCAGGCCGGCCAGGCGCTCCGCCACCAGCATGCCCTCGGCGAAGCCGACGTGCGCGAGCTGGAGGGTCGGGACGAGGTCGCCGACGGCCGAGATGGTCGGCACGTTGGTCTGCATGTACTCGTCGACCAGGACGTAGCCGCGGTCCATCGCGACGCCCTGCTCCTCGTAGCCCAGGCCCTGGGAGACCGGGCCGCGGCCGATGGCGACCAGCAGCACCTCGGCCTCGAAGGCCTTGCCGTCGGCCAGGGTGACCCGGACGCCGTTCTCGGTGTACTCGGCCTTGTCGAAGAAGGTGCCGAGGTTGAACTTGATGCCGCGCTTGCGGAAGGAGCGCTCCAGGATCTTGGAGCTGTTCTCGTCCTCGACCGGGACGAGGTGCTTCAGGCCCTCGATGATGGTGACGTCGGTACCGAAGGACTTCCACGCCGAGGCGAACTCGACGCCGATCACGCCGCCGCCGAGGATGATCGCCGACTGCGGGACGCGGTCCAGGACCAGCGCGTGGTCGGAGGAGATGATCCGGTTGCCGTCGATGTTCAGGCCCGGGAGGGACTTCGGCACGGAGCCGGTCGCCAGCAGGACGTGGCGGCCCTGGATGCGCTGCCCGTTCACGTCGACGGAGGTCGGGGAGGACAGGCGGCCCTCACCCTCGATGTAGGTCACCTTGCGGGAGGCCACCAGGCCCTGCAGACCCTTGTACAGGCCGGCGATCACGTCGTCCTTGTACTTGTGCACGCCGGCGATGTCGATGCCCTCGAAGGAGGTCTTCACGCCGAACTGCGCGGCCTCGCGCGCCTGGTCCGCGATCTCGCCGGCGTGCAGCAGAGCCTTGGTGGGGATGCAGCCGTTGTGCAGGCAGGTGCCGCCGAGCTTGTTCTTCTCGATCAGGGCAACGTCCAGACCCAGCTGGGAAGCGCGCAGAGCCGCGGCGTAACCGCCACTGCCACCGCCGAGGATCACTAGGTCGAAAACGGTGCTGGCGTCGTTCGCCACGTCACGTCCTCCATGCATGTGCGCCGGGTACCGGTCCTCTGTGACCGGGCGGCGGCTGGTGTTCGGCCGCTTGTTTCTTCGGCCCTGTGGTGGGCCCTGTCCTGCCGAGAACCCATCTTCGCATTTGTCGCGGGAACGCGGGACGCCGGGCCCGGACTGTGGCAGGTCGTTCTGCCGGAAGAAGGGGTTACCGAGGCGTAGAAACCTACGGATTTCGTTGTGGGTGAACACCCGGCCCCTTGGCCGAGTCGCGCTCAAGGGGCCGGGGATGCGTTGTGCATCACATGTCAAGCGTCATACGGCGCTGCGCAGGCGGTGCCTCAGCCCAGGTCGCCGGTGGCCGTGCGCTCCGCCAGCCGCACCAGGGTGCGCACGGCCGAGCCGGTGCCGCCCTTGGGGGTGTAGCCGTACGGCGCGCCCTCGTGGAAGGCCGGGCCCGCGATGTCCAGGTGCGCCCAGGTGATGCCCTCGCCGACGAACTCCTGGAGGAAGAGGCCGGCCACCAGGCCGCCGCCCATGCGCTCGCCCATGTTGGCGATGTCGGCGGTGGGGGAGTCCATGCCCTTGCGCAGGTCGGCGGGGAGCGGCATCGGCCAGGAGGCCTCGCCGACCTCCTCGGCGATCTCGTGGACCGACGTGCGGAAGGCGTCGTCGTTGGCCATGACGCCGAAGGTGCGGTGGCCCAGGGCCAGCACCATCGCGCCGGTCAGGGTGGCGACGTCGACGATCGCGTCCGGGTTGTCCTCGGAGGCCTTGGTCAGGGCGTCGGCCAGGACGAGGCGGCCCTCGGCGTCGGTGTTGAGGACCTCGACGGTCTTGCCGCTGTACATGCGCAGCACGTCGCCGGGGCGGGTGGCGGAGCCGGACGGCATGTTCTCGGCGAGCGCGAGCCAGCCGGTGACGTTGACGGCCAGGCCGAGGCGGGCCACGGCGACGACGGCGGCGAACACGGCGGCGGCGCCGGACATGTCGCACTTCATCGTCTCGTTGTGGCCGGCCGGCTTCAGGGAGATGCCGCCCGAGTCGTAGGTGATGCCCTTGCCGACGAAGGCGAGGTGCTTCTCCGCGTCCGGGTGGGTGTAGGCGATCTTCACCAGGCGCGGCGGGTTCTCGGAGCCCCTGCCGACGCCGATGATGCCGCCGTAGCCGCCCTTGACGAGGGCCTTCTCGTCCAGGACCTGGACCTTGAGGCCGTGCTCCTTGCCCGTCGTCGAGGCGATGGCGGCGAAGGAGGCGGGGGTGAGGTCGTTCGGCGGGGTGTTGATCAGGTCGCGGGCGGTGTTGACCTCGGACGCGACGACGACGGCGCGCTCGGCCGCGGCCTTGTGCTCCTTGTCGCGCGGCTTGGCGCCGAGCAGGGCCACCTCGGCGAGCGGGAGCTTCGGGCCGCCGTTCTTGGCGCCCTTCTTCTCGCCGCCCTGGTAGGCGGTGAAGGCGTACGCGCCCAGCAGTGCGCCCTCGGCGACCGCGGTGACGGCGGAGGCGTCCTCCAGGGGGAGCGCGAACGCGGCCTTCTTGCTGCCGTGCAGTGCGCGGGCGGCGGCGCCGGCGGCGCGGCGCAGCGCCTCCTCGTCGTAGGACTCCTCGTCGCCCGGCACCGGGCCGAGGCCGACCGCCAGCACGACCGGGACCTTGAGGCCGTCCGGCGCCGGCAGCTTGGTGGTCTCGCCTTCGGCGCCGGAGGCGCCCATGGCGTCGAGCACGGCGGCGAGTTTCCCGTCGTACGCGTTGTCCACGGCCTCGGCGCCGGGGGCCACGACGGGGCCCTTCGGGCCCTTCGCGACGCCGACCACGAGGGCGTCGGCGCGCAGCGTCGCCGCGCCGGCAGTGCTGAGAGTCAGAGCAGTCACGGTGGTGAAGTCTCGCTTCCGTTTGTGTTGTGGGCCGAGTGGGTGGGACGGCCATCCGGAGCGATCGTATTCGGGCCCGACGGCTGCCAGAAATGAGCCTACGCGCAGCGGCTCGTCCGTACGCCATTCCAGGGTTTGGCACGTTGTTCGACTCGGCCGCTCCCGGGTTCACCCATCTGTGGTCTCTGTTCCAGGTTTGCCCGTTGGGCCTGACGAGGTCCGAGAGACTCGAGCCACTCTCGCAAGGGGACGCGGGGTTCCTTTGCATGATTTCCACAGAGCCTCCTCGGCCGGACCTGCCGCCAAGGGCCGTAAATCGAGTGGTGCCTGCGGGGGGAAAGGCCGAAATGGTCAACAAAAACCGGATGAACAGGGTTGCGGCCGCAATGGCCGCCGCAGCGCTGGTATCCGTGGCATTGCCCGGCGCATCCGCCCGGGCGGCGGCCGTCACACCGCGTATCGACCTGAAGGTGCTCGTCGTCGACGACGGCGGCAGCCCGGTCGAGGCGATCACCGCCGAGCTCCGCGACACCGGAGTCCCCTTCACCCGCGTCCAGCTGGGCAGCAGCAGCCGCCCGGTGATCGACGCCGCGTTCCTCAGCGAACCCTCGGACAGCGCGACCGGCCGGCCGCGCGCGAAGTACCAGGGCGTCGTGCTGCCGAACGAGAACCCGTTCGGGGAGGGCTCGGCCGAGATGGCGGCGCTGGCCGCGTACGAGACCGCGTACGGGATCCGCCAGGTCGACGCCTACACCTGGGCGCACCCGGGCGTGGGCCTGGAGTACACCGACAACGGCGGCTACAGCGGCCGGCTCGACGGCGTCCAGGCGGCCGTCACCGACGCCGGCAAGGCCGGACCGTTCGGCTACCTCGGCGGCCAGGTCGCCTTCGAGGACAACTCCGCCCTGATCCCCGAGAGCTACGGCTTCATGGGCCGGCCCCGGGCGGGCTACACCAGCTACGTCGACGCGCCCGTCGGGTCGGGGCGGGCCTCGCTGGTGGGCGAGTACACCCACGACGGCCGCAGCGAACTGGTCGTCACCTTCGGCTACAACCAGTACCAGCAGCAGTTCCGGCTGCTCGCCCGCGGCATCGTCGACTGGCTCACCCAGGGCGTCCACCTCGGCCAGAGCCGCAGCTGGTTCGCCGTCCACGTCGACGACGTCTTCGCCCCGGATGCCCGCTGGAACATGCAGCTCAACTGCACCCCCGGCGACTACGCCTGCGCGGGCGGCGAGGGCAGGGAGAGCACCATCCGGATGACCGCCGCCGACGCCCGGTACGCGGCGCAGTGGCAGCGGAGCAAGAACTTCACGCTCGACATGCTCTTCAACGGCGGCGCCGGCGAGGAGTGGAAGGCCGAGAACTCGGCGAACGGCGGCACCGACGACCTCACCGCCCAGCTCGTCGCGGACCGGGCCGAGTACCGCTGGCTGAACCACACCTACACCCACCCGTTCCTCGGCTGCACCCAGGACACCGGCACCGTCCCGTGGACCTGCGCCAAGGACGCGAGCGGCGCCGTCACCTGGATGAGCCGGGCCGAGATTTCCGCCCAGATCCGCGACAACGTCGACTGGGCCGCGTCCAAGGGCATCACCCTCGACCGCACCGAGCTCGTCACCGGCGAGCACTCCGGCCTCAAGACTCTCCCGCAGCAGCCCCAGGACAACCCCAACCTCGCGGGCGCCCTCGCCGACAACGGGGTCAGGTGGGCCGGCAGCGACAACTCGCGCGAGCCGGCGCAGCGTCCGGTCGGATCCGCTCTGACCGTCCCCCGCCACCCGATGAACGTGTACTACAACACGGGCACCAACGCGGAGATGGCCGACGAGTACAACTGGATCTACACCAGCCGCGCCCACGGCGGCAGCGGCATCTGCGAGGACAACCCGGCGACCTCCACCTGCCTGCCCGCCCCCCTCGACACCGCCACCGGATACGTGGAGCACATCGTGCCCGCCGAGGCCCGCACCGCCCTGCGGCACGTCCTGGCCAACGACCCGCGCCCGCACTACGTCCACCAGTCCAACCTCGCCGAGGACCGCACCCTCTACCCCGTACTGGACCGCGTCCTCGACACCTACCGCTCCCTCTACGCGCCCAACACGCCGATCGTGAACCGGAGCATGAAGGAGATCGGCACCGAACTCGGCCGCCGCGCCGCCTGGGACAAGGCGCTCGCCGCCGGCCGGGTCACCGCGTACCGGATCGGCACCACCGTCACCGTGAAGGCCCCCTCCGGGGTCCTCGCCCCGATCACCGCGCCGGGCGGCACCAGGAAGCAGCTCCTGCTGCGCACGTGCGACTTCGGCACCGCCTACGCCGGGAACCGCTCGGCCTGGACCGGCCCCGAGCTCCTCCAATCAGCCGTCACGCTCAAGCTGCCCGGCTGACCGGAAGCACACCCGAATCCCATCCGGCCGAGCGGGCCCGGCCCCCCGCCCGGCCGGCCCTGCGCGGCGCACCGAGCCTCAAAAAACACAGTCCGGGGGGACAACACCGCATGAGATATGGGCGCCACGTCACCATGCTCACCGAAGGCACCTATCCGCACGTCCACGGGGGAGTCAGCACCTGGTGCGACCAGCTGGTCCGCGGCATGCCGGAGGTCGACTTCAACGTCATGGCCCTGACCGGTACCGGTCGCGAGCCGGTCACCTGGGAGCTGCCGCGCAACGTCTACCGGCACACCGCCTTCCCCCTGTGGGGACCCGCCCCCGGCCGCAGCCGCGGCCGCGGCCCGGCCCTGCGCGGCAAGGCGTACCGCCGCTTCACCGAGACCTACGAGGCCTTCCTCCTCTCCCTCCTCGACCCTCCCCCGGCCACCGCCGGGGGCACCCCGGCCCCGGCCACCGCCGGGGGCACCCCGGCCCCGGCCGGCGCCGCGGGCGCCCCCGGCCGCAGCGGGTTCTCCGAGGCCCTGCGCGAACTCGCCGTCCTCGCCCGCTCCGGACGGCTCGCCCCCGCCCTGCGTTCCGAAAAGGTCCTGCGCCTGCTGATGACCGTGTGGACCCGGCCGGGCCTGGCCACGGCCGCCGCCGCGCCCACCGTCCACGACGCGCTCACCGCCACCGACCTGCTGGAGCACGCGCTGCGCCCGCTGTCCGTGCGGATTCCGCCCGACAGCGTCGCCCACGCCGTCAGCAGCGGCCTCGCCACCCTGCCCGCCCTCGCCGCCAAGTACCTCGACGGGGTGCCCTTCCTGCTGACCGAGCACGGCATCTACCTGCGCGAGCGCTACCTCGGCTACCGCAGGACCGCCGAGCGCTGGCCCGTCAAGGCCCTGGTCCTCGGCTTCTACCGCGAGCTCAACACCGAGGGCTACCGGCAGGCCGACCTGATCACTCCCTGCAACCGGTACAACCGCCGCTGGGAGGAGCGCGGCGGGGCCGCCGCCGACCGGATCCGCACCGTCTACAACGGCGTCGACCCGTACGCCTTCCCCGAGGCCGGCCCCGAACCCGAGGTGCCCACCCTCAGCTGGTGCGGCCGCATCGACCCGATCAAGGACCTCGAAACCCTCATCCGCGCCTACGCGTTCATGCGCGCCGAGCTGCCCGCCCTGCGGCTGCGCCTGTTCGGCCCGGTCCCGGCCGGCTGCGAGGACTACAGGCTCCGCCTGGAGAAGCTCGCCGCCGAACTCGGGGTCGCAGACGGGATCACGTTCGAGGGCCCGATCGCGGAGGTCGCCAAGGCGTACGCCGCCGGCAGCGTCGTGATGCTCTCCAGCATCAGCGAGGGCTTCCCCTTCAGCATCATCGAGGCCATGTCCTGCGGCCGGACCACCGTCTCCACCGACGTCGGCGGCGTCCGCGAGGCCGTCGGCGACACCGGCCTCGTCGTCCCGCCGCGCGAACCCGAGACCATGGCCCGCGCCGCCCTCGCCCTGCTCCGCGACGACGAACGCCGCGCCGAGCTGGGCCGGCTCGCCCGCAGACGGGTCGTCGAGAAGTTCACCCTCCACCAGTCCGTGGACGGCTTCCGGCACATCTACCGCGGCCTCGACCATCAGAGGCACGCCGGCCGACCCGTCCTGGCCGTCCACGAGGGCGGCGACCGGACCCGGCGGCCCGCCGACCCCTGGTACCGGGAGCTCGCGGCCGACGGGAGCCCGTGGTGAGCGGATCGCTCTGGCTGCGCGTCCCCGGCGGCGACACCCTGCCCGCCCTCCCGCGCCCCCGCCGCACCGCGGCCGCGGCCGGGGCCGGGGCGGCCGCGGCCGACCCCATGGACGAACTCGCCGAACGCCTCGACGGGTTCATCGCGGCCGCCGTCCACCCCGACGAGATCGCCGCCATCCTCGAGTCCGACGGGATGACCGACGAGCACATCCGGCTCGCCTACGGCCGCCGGGACTCCTTCGACCTCGCCGAGCAGCTGTACGCCCGGGTGCCGCGCGCCTTCCCCGAGCCGCAGGACCACCCCGACCCCTGGAAGGTGTCCCTCGCCGCCTGCCTGCTCCGCGGGGTGATCTTCGCCCTGCCCGGCCTCGCCTACGTCCTGGGCGCACCCCTGCTCGAGGGCCGGCCGGACCGGCTCGGACTGCCCGCCGGGACCCTCACCCTGCTCGCCGGGGCCCTCATCGGCTGGGTGTGGGACCAGACCCTGTCCCACCGCGCCTACTCCTGGCTGGGCCTGGGCGACCGGGCCGCCGCCCGGCGGACCCTGCTGGCCGGCGCCCCCACCGGGGCCCTGCTCGGCATCGCCGCCGCGCTCACCGTCCCCGGCGGGCCGCCGTTCAGCCACGCCTTCGCCGCCGGGCAGGCCGTGTACGTCGGGGCCGCCACCGTCCTGCTGGTCCTCGGCCGGGAGCGGCTGCTCGCCGCCGCGCTCGCGCCGATGGCCGCCGGGGCGGTCCTCGCGCTCTTCACCGACCTGCCCGTGCCCCTGCGGGTCGGCCTGCTCGTCGTGTCCCTGCTGGCCGCCTGCACGCTGGCACTCCGCGAACTGCCGCTGGCCCCGGGCGTACGGGCCGCCGCGCGCCGGATCCGCGGCCGGTCGCGGCACCGCCCGGGGCGGGGCCGCGGCCGGGGACACGGCCGTCTGCCGGGCGGGCCGGTGCGCTGGCGGATGCTGCGCGGCGCCGAGGAGGAGTACGGGCCGCGCGGGCCGCGGCTGCGCGACTCCGTGCCGTACGGGGTCTTCGGCCTCGGCACCGGCCTGCTGGTGCTGTACGCCGCCCTGGGGGAGGTGCTCGCCGGCGGCCCGGCCGAGGCGGTCGCCGCGCCTTCGGCGGTGGCGCTCACGCTCAGCATGGGGCCCGCCGAGTGGCTGCTCCACCGGTTCCGCAGCGGGAGCCTCGCCGGGCTGCGGGCCGCCCGCTCGCCGCGGCAGTTCCGGCTGCGGATGCTCGGCACGCTGGCCCGCTGCATGGCCGTGTACCTGGCGGTGCTGCTCGTCCTCGGCCTGGTCGGAACCCTGTTCTGGCCCGGAGCGCCCGGCATGACCGGGGTCCGGGCCGCGACGCTGCTGCTGCTCGGCGGCGTGATGTGGACCGGGCTGCTGCTCCAGTCCTTCGGGGCGGTCCGGGCCGCCGCCGCGATCTGCGCCTCGGCGGCCGTCGCGCAGAGCCTGGCCCTGCTGCTGGGAGTGGGGCAGCCGCGGCTGGTGCAGCTCGTCGTGGCAGGCACGGCCGCTGCCGCCCTCGCCGCGCTGGTCTGCCTGTCCCTCGGCCGGGCGACGGCACACCGCTGACCCCACGGCCCGTAGTACAACCCCCGTGACCCGTACGACCCGACCCGTCTGAGAAGAAGGACCCCATGCTGCTGGTGCCGCTCTACGAGCACCCCGACGACCGGCCCGACGACTGGGAGCTGCTGATCCGCTCCGCGGGCCGGCTGCACTCGGTGGTCCTCAACCCGGCCAGCGGGCCGGGCGAGGCCCGCGACGCGCGGTTCGCCGTCGTCGCCGAGCGGCTGCGCGACGCCGGCGTGCCCGTCCTCGGCTACACCGACACCGACTACGGGCGCCGCCCCCACGCCGACGTGGTGCGGGACCTGCTGCGCCACCGCGACTGGTACGGCGCCGACGGGGCCTTCCTCGACCAGGCCGCCCCCGACCCGGCGCTCCTCGGCCACTACGGCCGGCTCGCCGTCGCGGCCCGGGCCGCGGGCGCCCGCACCGTCGTCCTCAACCACGGGATCCACCCGGACCCCGGCTACGCCGAACTCGCCGACCTGCTCGTCACCTTCGAAGGGCCCTGGGACGCCTACCGGGACGCGGCCGTGCCCTCCTGGACCGCCGACCACCCCGCCGGCCGGTTCTGCCACCTCGTGTACGCCGTCCCCCCGGGCGCGCCCGCCGCCGAGCTCGCCCGGCAGCGCCGGGCCGCCGTGCACTGCGCGGTCCCCGGGACCGGCGCGCACCCCTGGGGCACCCTCCCGAACGCGCTCCTGGACGCGCAGTGACGCCCCCGGCGGCCGGGCGCCCGGCGCGGACGCGGCCGCCGGGGCGGCGCGGGGCGGCGCTGCTGCTCCTCCCGCTGCTGCTCCTGGCGGCCTGTACCGCGGAGCCGGACGGCGCGGAGCCGGAACCGGGCCTCGCCCCCGCACCGGAGGGGCGGTGGCAGCCGCGGCCCGGCACCGGCTGGCAGTGGCAGCTCACCGGGAAGCTCGACACCTCCGTGGAGGCGCCCGTGTACGACGTCGACGGCTTCACCACGACCGCGGAGCAGGTCGAGACGCTGAAGAAGGCCGGGCGCCGGACCATCTGCTACCTGTCCACCGGCGCCTGGGAGGACTTCCGGCCCGACGCGGCGGCCTTCCCCGAGGGACTCCTCGGCAAGGGCAACGGCTGGGAGGGCGAGCGCTGGCTGGACATCCGGCGCCGAGCCGAACTGGAGCCGCTCATGGCCAAGCGGTTCGACATGTGCCGCGACAAGGGCTTCGACGCGGTGGAGCCGGACAACATGGACGGCTACACCAACGACTCCGGCTTCCCGCTGACCGCCGGGGACCAACTGCTCTACAACCGGCTGATCGCGCGGCTCGCCCACGAGCGGGGGCTCGCGGTCGGGCTGAAGAACGACCTGGACCAGATCCCGCAGCTGGTGGGGGACTTCGACTTCGCGGTCAACGAGCAGTGCGCCCAGTACGAGGAGTGCGAGAAGCTGACCCCCTTCACCACCGCGGGGAAGGCAGTGTTCCACGTCGAGTACGAGCTTCCGACGAGCCGGTTCTGCGGCCTCGCGCGCAAGCTGAACCTCAGCTCCCTCCAGAAGCGGTACGAGCTGGGGGCCTGGCGCCGGACCTGCTGAGCCCCCCGGTCACGTCACTGCACGCCACTGCACGTCAGTTCACTTCACCGGCAGGATGACATGCACCCGGTAGCCGCCGCCGTAGCGGGGCCCGGCGAAGCAGGAGCCGCCCAGGGCGCCGGCCCGCTCCCGCATCCCCAGCAGCCCGTGCCCGCCGCCCGGGGCGGCGGCCGCGGCGGAGGGATCCGCCCCGCCGCCTCCGCTTTCGCTGCCGCCGTCGTCGAGGACGGTGACCTCGGCGGAGGCACCGACCCGGACCACGCTGACCTCGGCGCTGGCACCCGGGCCCGCGTGCTTGCGCACGTTGGTCAGCGCCTCCTGGATGACCCGGTACGCCGCCAGGTCCACGGCCGCCGGCAGCGCTCCGCTGTCCCGGTCCAGGTCCACCATCACCTTCACCGGCAGCCCGGCGTGCCGGAAGGTGTCCACCAGCTCGTCGAGCCGGGCCAGCCCCGGGGCCGGCTCGGTCGGCGCCTCCGGTTCCCCGGACTGGCGCAGCAGGCCGACCGTGGCCCGCAGTTCGTTCAGTGCCGAGCGGCTGGCGTCCCGTACGTGGGCCAGGGCCTCCTTGGCCTGGTCGGGCCGCTTGTCCATGACGTGCGCGGCCACCCCCGCCTGCACGTTGACCAGGGCAATGTGGTGGGCGACCACGTCGTGCAGGTCGCGGGCGATCCGCAGCCGCTCCTCGGCGACCCGCCGCCGGGCCTCCTCCTCGCGGGTCCGCTCGGCCCGCTCGGCCCGTTCCCGGATCGCGTCGACGAAGGCCCGCCGGCTGCGGACCGCGTCGCCCGCGGCCGCGGCCATCCCGGTCCAGGCGAAGATGCCGATGTTCTCCTGCGAGTACCAGGGCAGCGGGCCGGCGGCCAGCATGGCCACGCCCGTCAGGCCCGCCATGGTGAGCAGGCCGATCCGCCAGGTCGTGGGCCGGTCGGTGCGGGAGGCCAGCGTGTACAGGGCGATCACGGCGGCCATGGCGACGGGCGCCCGGGGCTCGCCGGAGGCGAGCTCCACCACGGACAGCCCGATGGTCGCGGCGAGCACGGCGCGGGTGCGCCGCCGCCGGAAGACGAGGGCCGCCGCGGCCAGCAGCATCAGCACGAGCGAGAACGGATCGGGGGTGCGGGTGCCGAAGGTCGGCCCGTGCGGGCCGCGCGGGTCGACGAAGGAGCCGAGGACCATGGCGACGAGCGCCCCGAGCGCCAGCACGGCGTCGGTGGCCAGCGGATGGGCCCGCAGCCACGTCCGGGTGGCGGGGAACGGCCCGAGGTCTGTCGTCACCCCGATACGGTACGGCCTGCTCCGGCCCGGGCGGTCCGGCGGTCGCCGCGCCCCCGCGCGGCGAGGGCCAGGCACAGGCCGAGGACGGCGGCGAGGGCCGCGAGGTGCTCCTTGCCGGCCAGGTTGTCCTTGAGCAGCACCTCGCCGATCATGGCGGCGATCACCAGGGCCCCCGTCAGGTACGCCCGGTGGCGCCAGCACAGGTAGAGGGCGAGGCCGACGACCGCCGCCGACGGGCCGGTGTCGCCCACGATCCGGTCGGACAGCGGCAGCCCGAGCGGATGGCCGGGCTCCAGCGCGAGCCCGAGCCGCGCGTACGCGGTCCCGGCGAGGGTGGCGACGTAGCCGACGGCCAGCGTGCGCCACCAGCCGATGGAGATTTCCGCGACCCCGAACACCAGCAGGATCTGGGCGAGGGCGCCCCACACCGGCAGGTCGGGGGCGGGGACGAACAGGGACAGCGGGGTCCGCAGCAGGGCCAGCCAGAAGGGGTCGGCGGCCTTGACCGACCCGAGGTTCTGGACGGGCTGGAACCCCCAGGGCGTGTTCTGGACGAGCTGGAAGACGGAGGTCAGGCAGACGGCCCCCAGGGTCATCGGGGCGGCCCGCCGGCGGTCGCGGACGAGGGCCTCCCGGACGGTCCCGAACAGGGACCCCCACTCACGGCGGGCGAACCGCCGCAGTGGGGTCGTCGGCCACGCTGTCAACGATTGGTCTCCAGATGCCTGCGGTTGAGCCACTTCGGCAGCCCGGGAGCCTCCAGGAAGCCCTCGGCCCGGCCCGCGGCGATACCGATCCGCAGCAGGTCGGAGCTCTTCTCGAAGAGCATGAACCGCGGTTCCCAGATCGGCCGGTATTTGGCGTTGGCCCGATAGAGGGACTCGATCTGCCACCAGCGGGAGAAGAAGCTCAGCATCGAGCGCCACATGCGCAGCACCGGACCCGCGCCGAGCTTGGACCCCCGTTCGAAGACCGAGCGGAACATCGCGAAGTTGAGCGAGACCTGTGTGACGCCGATCTCCTTGGAACGCTCGAGGAGTTCGATGACCATGAACTCCATCAGACCGTTCTCGGAGTCGCGGTCACGGCGCATCAGGTCCAGCGACAGGCCCTTGGGGCCCCACGGCACGAAGGACAGCAGCGCCCGCAGGTCGCCGTTGCCGTCGGTGCACTCCAGCATCACGCACTGGCCGTCGGCCGGGTCGCCCAGCCGGCCCAGCGCCATGGAGAAGCCGCGCTCGGTCGCGCCGTCGCGCCAGTCGTCGGCGCGGCGCACCAGCTCGGCCATCTCCTCGGCCGGGATGTCGGCGTGCCGGCGGATGCGGACGCTGTAGCCGGCCCGCTTGACCCGGTTGAACGCCTGCCGGACGGTCCGCATCGCGCGGCCCTCCAGGGTGAACTCGGCGGTCTCGACGATCGCCTCGTCGCCCAGCTCCAGGGCGTCCAGGCCGTGCCGGGCGTAGATCTGACCGGCCTCCTCGCTCGCGCCCATCACCGCGGGCACCCAGCCGTGCTCGCGGGCCTCGGCCAGCCACGGGTCGATGGCGCCGGGCCAGGCCTCGGGGTCGCCGATCGGGTCGCCGGAGGCCAGCGAGACCCCGCCGACGACGCGGTAGGTGACGGCCGCCTTGCCGGTGGGGGACCAGATGACGGACTTCTCGCGGCGCAGCGCGAAGTAGCCGAGGGAGTCGCGGTCGCCCTGCTTGGCCAGCAGCGCGCGCAGCTTCTCCTCGTCCTCCTCGGTGATCGGGTCCACGGCCCGGCGGGAGCGGAACGCGGCGAGCAGCACCGCGAGCAGCAGCACCATCGACATGATGTTGATGACGACGTCCACCCAGGCGGGGGTGGTGATGGCCGCGTAGTCGCGGGCGTCGGGGTCCAGGGTGATCAGCCGCATCGCGCCGTAGCGCCAGCGGGCGAGGAACGTGGCCTTCGAGGCGTCCGGGTCGGTGTTGGCGGCGCCGACGATCAGCGCGGCCAGCAGCGAGGTGGCCAGCAGGCCGACGGCGGCGACGGCGGTGGCCAGCTTGGGGTTGGAGCGGTCGCCCTTGGCGTAGAACTCCTTGCGGCCCAGCAGCAGGGCGCCGACGAACGCCGCGGTCAGGGCGAGCGAGACCCAGTTCTGGGTGTGGTCGCGGAACTCCGGGTAGCAGACGTCGAACTCACCGCCGGTGCACGGGGCGAAGGCGGCCACGGCGAAGGCCAGCAGGAGCAGTCCGGCCAGCACCGCGTTCAGGATCCACGCGGCCCGCTTGCGCCGGCCCATGGTGACGGCGAGCAGCAGCGAGAACAGGCCGGACGCGAAGCCCGCCGTGAGCAGGTACGGGGTGTAGAAGTCCTCGGTGTTGTGCCGGCGCAGGTCCTGGCCGAGGGAAACCCACACCGCGCTGAGGAAGTTCACGAAGGTGACGGCCCGCAGGTACCAGACCGCGAAGGCGGCGCTGCGGCGGGAGCGGACGGATCCGCGGCCGCCGCCGCCCTCGTCCTTCTTCCCGTCGGCGTCCTTCGCGGTGCCCTTCACGGGCTGCCGGTCCTGTGGGGCCTGTCGGTCCTGTGGAGCCTGTCGGGCTTGCGGGGGCTGTGCCGTCTTTGCGGCATTCCGGTCGATATCTGCGCTGGTCAAGCGGGCCTCTCCCATGAAACGGATCATATGGGGCGCCGCCGACCACGGTTGGCCGAGTCGGGGAGCCGTGGCCGGTTGTGGCCGCGGCTCCCCGGCGGTTCAGTGCTCCGGCTCCGACTCCGGCTCCGGCTCGGCCCGCTCCGGCAGTTCCGCCGCGAGCGCGGCGGCCGCCTGGACCAGGGGAAGCGCCAGCAGGGCCCCGGTTCCCTCCCCTACGGTGACGCCGTGCGAGAGCACGGGGTTGAGTGCCATCCGGTCCAGGGCCTTCGCCTGGCCGGGTTCGCCGCTCGCCTGGCCGGCCAGCCACCAGTCCGGGGAGCGGAACGCGGCCCGCTGGGCCACCAGTCCGCAGGCCGCCGCGACGACCCCGTCGAGGATGACCGGCGTACGGCGCACCGCGCACTGGAGGAGGAAGCCGGTGATCGCGGCGACGTCCGCCCCGCCGACGGCTGCGAGCAGGGCCACCTGGTCGCCGAGGACCGGGCGGGCCCGGCGCAGCGCGTCCCGGATCGCCGCGCACTTGCGCATCCAGGCCAGGTCGTCGATGGGCTGCCCGCCGCGGCCGGTGACCACCGAGGCGTCGGTGCCGCACAGGGCGGCGACGAGCACGGCGGCGACGGTGGTGCCGCCGACGCTCAGGTCCCCGAGGACCACCAGGTCGGTGCCGGAGTCGGCCTCCTCGTCGGCGATCCGCATGCCGAGCCGGATCGCCTCCTCGGCCTCCTCGCGGGTGAGGGCGTCCTCGACGTCGATCCGGCCGCTGCCGCGGCGCACGCGGTGCCGGACCACGTCCTCGGGCAGCAGGCCGGGCTCGCAGTCCAGTCCGGCGTCCACGATCCGCACCGAGGCCCCGAACCGCCCGGCGAGGATCGAGACGGGCCCGGCCCCGTCGAGTACGGAGCGCACCAGCTCGTGGGCGCTGCCGGCGGCCCGTGCGGAGACCCCGGCGGAGGCGATCCCGTGGTCGGCGGCGAAGAGCACGACCCGCGGCCGCTCGATCGGCTTGACCGGAACCCGCCCCTGCGCGGCGGCGAGCCACTCGGCGAGCTCGTCGAGCCGCCCCAGCGCCCCGGCCGGCACGGCCAGCCGCGCACGGCGTTCCTCGGCGTCGCGGCGGACGCCGCCGTCGGGGCGCTCGATGAGATCGGAGAAGTCGTCGAGATTCAGGGTGGTCATCTGCCAGAGCGTACAGCCGGTAAGGCCCTGCCCAAGCCCCGTTCCCGGCCCCGCCCGCGGCCCCCTTCCCGGCCCCGCCCGCGGCCCCCTTTCCGGCCCGGCTCGCGGCCCTGTTCCCGGCCCCGTGTCCGGTCCCGGCCCGGCGCCGTCCGCGGCCGCGCCGCCGCGGGGCCGGGTCAGTCCTTCAGGACCAGCGCCTGCCCGGCGACCACCAGCAGGACGTGCTCGCACTCGGCCGCCACCGCGCTGTTCAGCCGCCCGAGCTCGTCGCGGAAGCGGCGCCCCGAAGCGGTCGCGGGGACGATGCCCGAGCCGACCTCGTTGCTGACGGCCACCACCGTGCGGCGGGTCGCCCGCAGGGCCGCCACCAGTTCCGCCATCCGCTCCCGGAGCTCCTTGCGGCCACGGCCCGCCCAGACCGCGTCGTCCCAGGCACCCGCCCGGTCCATGGCGTCCGTCAGCCACAGCGCCAGGCAGTCGATCAGCAGCGGCGGCCCGCCCTCCGCCAGCAGCGGGGCCAGCTCGCAGGTCTCCACCGTGCGCCAGCTCCCGGGCCGCCGCTCCCGGTGCAGCCCGACCCGCGCCGCCCATTCCGGGTCGCCCTCGCGCGTCCCCGAGGTGGCCGCGTAGACCACTTCCGGGAAGCCCGCCAGCCGCCGCTCCGCCTCCAGGGACTTCCCGGAACGGGCGCCGCCCAGCACCAGCGTCCGGCGCGGCAGGTCCGGCACCGCGTGGTACTCGCCCACGGTCACCGTCGTTCCGTCCGGCACCGCGCGCGCCCCGGCCGCCGCGCACCGCCGCTCCAGCTCGCGCCCGGGCGGGGTGTCGTGGTCCAGGTGCACGGCGATCACGTCCGTGGTGGGCCCGGCGGCGCCTTCCGCCCGGAGCCGGGCCAGCGCCTCCGGCCGGCCCAGCACGTCCGCGAGGACCATGTCGTACGGGCGCTGCGGGAACCCGAGCCCGCCGCGCTGCTGCCCGGCCGGCGCCGCGCCGGGCGGCAGGTACAGCAGCCGACTGCCGTCCGGGCCGGTCACCTCGTACCCGGTGCCGGGCGCGTCCATCGGCACCGCGCGCACCCGGTGGCCGCTGATCACGGCGAGCTCCCGCCCGTCGGGCACGCGTACGGCTGCGGGCAGCCCGGGCGGCAGCTCCACCGAGGGCCCGTCGTGCGGATGGGTCAGCAGGACCTGCCGTACGCCCGCCAGCGAGTGCCCGGCGCGGGCCCCCGCCAGGACCGCCCCGGGGGTCAGGTCGAGCAGCAGGGCCCCGTCGACGAGCAGGGACGTCGCGGCGCGCGCCCGGGGGCCGACGGAGACCGCGCAGGCGGCGCAGGGACAGCCGGGGCGGGGCAGTCCTTCGGGTGTACCGGTGCCGAGCAGAGTGAGTTCCACGAGAAGATCCTCCCGCGTCGCCGGGACTGGTGCGCGCCCGGCTACTCTGCGGGCAGACTCAACGCGAGCAGCGGACGAGCAACGGAGGCGGACATGGCGTGGACGTGGCGGTTCGAGACGGCCGACGGCAGCGAGACGACCCCTGCGGTCACCCCGGAGGAGTTCCCCACCCAGGGCGACGCGGAGTCCTGGATCGGTGAGTACTGGAAGGAACTGCTGGAGGGCGGTACCGAGCGGGTGAAGCTGTCGGACGACAGCGGCACCGAGCTGTACGCGATGAGCCTGCGCGAGGCGCTGGACGCCTGACCCGGCCCGGCCCGAGCGCTCCGCGCGGGCGGCGGGTGCGCCCCGGGTCCCGGCAGGGGCCCGGGGCCGCCTCGTGTCGGGGGCCGTACGGGGGGTGGTTCGAGATGGTGCGGGACGGTGCGCGGGGGAGCGGCGGTCAGCCGCGGACACCGCACAGGTGCAGCAGCGCCGCCACCGCGCGGTAGGGGTCGGTCCGCCCGGCACGGTCCTCGGCGGCCAGGAGCCGCTCCAGATCCTCGTCCGGGGGGAGCGTCCCGCCGGCCTCGGTGCCGTCGGTGAAGACGCGTACGCCGTACCAGGCGTGCAGCGGTGCGCCGATCCCGGACAGCGTGGACGTGAGGTCGGACAGCCGGTCGGCCCGTACGTCCAGGCCGAGCCGGTTGGTGTAGTCGACGGTGTCGAAGGCGTTCAGTGCGCCCGACCAGTCGCCGTCCAGCCCGGGCCGCATCGCGAGTGCGTCGCCGTTGCGCACCAGCAGGGACAGCAGTCCGCCGGGGGCGAGCATGCGGGCCAGCCCGGCCAGCATCGCGTCCGGCTCGGGCACGTACATCAGTACGCCGTGGCACAGCACGATGTCGAAGCTGCCCGGGGTGAAGTGGGCGCCGGTCTCGCGCCCGTCCCCCTCCAGCAGCTCGACCCGGTCCTGGATGCCGGGCGGCTCGGCCTCCAGCGCGGCGCGGGCCACGGCCAGCATGCCGGGGTCCTGCTCCAGCCCGGTCACCCGGTGTCCGGCGCGGGCGAGCCGCAGCGCCTGGGTGCCCTGGCCCATGCCCACGTCCAGGACGCGCAGCCGCTGCCCGACCGGGAAGCGCTGCGCGATCTGCTCATCGACCTGCCGGCCCACGAGTTCCTGGCGGACGGCGTTGCGCAGGCCGCCCAGGCCTTCGAGCCACAGCCTGGCGCCCTGTGCGAATCTGTCCCCCGACCCCCCGGGCCTGTCTGCGCTCAGGGCCGTTCCCCGCGCTTGACCTGCGGCTTCGGCAGGCGCAGGCGGCGCATCTGGAGGGTGCGCATCAGGCCGTACGCGACGGCGCCGCGGCGCGGCTGGTCGGCGAAGCGCTCGTTCAGGGCCTTGCGCAGGCGGAACGCCAGACCGATCGAGTCGAGGATGATCAGGGCGATCACGGCGAGCCAGAGCAGCAGTGCCACGTTCTGGATCTGCGGCACCCGGATCATGCTCAGCACCAGGATGATCACGGCCAGCGGCAGGAACATCTCGGCGACGGAGAAGCGGGAGTCGACGAAGTCGCGGACGAAGCGGCGCACCGGGCCCTTGTCGCGGGCCGGCAGGTAGCGCTCGTCGCCGCTGGCCAGCGCCTCGCGCTGCTTGGCCAGCTCCACCCGGCGCCGCTCACGGGCGCGGCGGGCGTCCTCCTTGCGGTCGCCGGTGGAGACCACCGCAGCCCTGCGCTGCGACTGGGCCATGGCGCGCTTCGGCGTCGGGCGGCCCTTCGGGGCCTGCGGGTCACGGGGCTTCGAGAGGTCTGCGCTCACCTTGTCGGTGGCGGCGGCCTTCTCTTCCTTGGAGGAACGGCTACCAAACACAAAACCCAAGCCTACGTGGTTGCGCACCGGTACCCCACCCCGCCGGGGAACGATCCGGCAACGGCGGGCGTCTGGACCGGTGCAGGGTTCGTGCGGGGTGTGTCGGGGGATCCCCTCCTCCTTCCGCCTGACAGGGGCGGGGGCACAGTCGTCCTGGAGGAGGAGCGCATCCGCTCACGAACAGTGCGGTAATGGAGACAGGGCCCGTACTGTGGGTTCTGTTGGCGGTCACTCGGGGGATCGAGGACCGCAACTGTTGGTGACCTGGAGCGAAGTCCGTCAGAAGGGGGCGCGCGAAGCCCATGAGCGGTGTCATGAAGCGTATGGGGATGATCTTCCGCGCGAAGGCGAACAAGGCCCTTGACCGGGCCGAGGACCCGCGCGAGACCCTCGACTACTCGTACCAGAAGCAGCTGGAGCTGCTCCAGAAGGTGCGCCGCGGCGTCGCGGACGTCGCCACCTCGCGCAAGCGCCTGGAACTGCAGCTCAACCAGCTCCAGAGCCAGTCCGCCAAGCTGGAGGACCAGGGCCGCAAGGCGCTGGCGCTCGGCCGCGAGGACCTGGCCCGCGAGGCGCTGTCCCGGCGTGCCTCGCTCCAGCAGCAGGTCAGCGACCTTCAGGTGCAGCACGAGACCCTCCAGGGCGAGGAGGAGAAGCTGACCCTGGCATCGCAGCGCCTCCAGGCCAAGGTGGACGCCTTCCGTACGAAGAAGGAGACCATCAAGGCCACCTACACCGCGGCCCAGGCCCAGACCCGGATCGCCGAGTCCTTCTCCGGCATCTCCGAGGAGATGAGCGACGTCGGCCTGGCCATCCAGCGGGCCGAGGACAAGACCGCCCAGCTCCAGGCCCGCGCGGGCGCGATCGACGAACTGCTGGCCTCCGGCGCCCTCGACGACCAGAGCGGCCTCGGCGCCAAGGACGACATCCAGGCCGAGCTGGACCGCCTCTCGGGCGGTACGGACGTGGAGCTGGAGCTCCAGCGGATGAAGGCCGAGCTGGCCGGCGGCCCGTCCGCGCAGCAGCAGGCCATCGAGGGCGGCACCCCCGGCACCACTCAGCAGTCGCAGACCCAGCACCGGTTCGACAAGCAGTAGGACGGGGCCCGTCATGATTGTCCGCATCATGGGGGAAGGCCAGGTGAGGGTGGCCGACAGCCACTTCGCCGAGCTCAACGCGCTGGACGACGAGCTGCTGGACGAGATGGAGGGCGGCGACGAGGCGGGCTTCCGGCGCACGCTGCACGCGCTGCTCGACGCCGTGCGCCGGCTCGGTGTTCCGCTGCCCGACGACGCGCTGGAGCCGTCCGAGCTGATCCTGCCCGCGCCCGACGCCTCGCTCGCCGAGGTCCGGGAGATGCTCAGCGACGACGGGCTCATCCCCGGCTGACGCCCACGGGGTGAACCCCCTCCTCAGTGTGGCGGCGGCTGCTTCGGGGCCGCCGCCCGCTCCTGGTCGGGGGTTCCCCCGATGAAGTCCTCGAACCGGCGGCGCTTGGCCGCCCAGCGCCGGTCGTGGTGGAAGGCCCGCAGGCCCGCCTTGGCGCGGGCCCGCGGCCGGTTCGCGTAGAACCGCTTCGCGTACGGGGAGCCCGGCCGGGCCAGGCGGATCGCGCCGATGAGCGCCACGAACGGGATGACGGTCCCGAACAACGCGGTCCGCGCCTTGCCCTTCCACAGGGCGACCAGGGCCAGGAAGAAGTTCAGGGCGGTGTTCATCACCACCAGGCCGCGGTTCTGCCGCTCGTCCGCCGTCAGGTCGTTGACCCCGAAGGGCATGAACCCGCCCAGCACCAGCGCCACCAGTGCGGCCGTCAGCACCACGATCTCGACGCTCTTGCGGCCCTGCTCGCTCCAGTAGACGTCGTCGAGGTGCAGGATCAGGGCGAACTCGTCCAGGACCAGGCCCGCGCCCAGCCCGAAGATCACCGCGGAGACCAGCGAGCCGACAGCGTGCGCGCCGCCGGCGACGGCACCGAACCCGCCGATGATCACGAGGACCACCCCGGGCACCACGTGGTGGACGTGCAGGCCGCCCGGCGTGACGTTCTTGAACGGCCCCCGGCCGGCCCGGATCAGGCGGGTGATGACACGGGTGACCAGGAACGACATCATGAACGACAGCAGGGCGAGGAGCAGCGGGAGCTTCCCCGGCTCGACGATGTTCCGATACCACCAGTGACCCATACCGCGGCTCCTTGATGTGGCAGCTTCCCGTTTGACCCGTATTGGGCAATTTACCGGGCGGGCCGAGCGGGTAGCGTTCGCGCCGATGACAGATACGTTCGACGACCAGCCCCCTCCGTCGCGCCTGGTCCCGCCCGCGGAACGGGCCTCGCTGCCCGACGGCATCCGCTTCGCGTTCGGCACGCTCACCGTGCTGCCCGCCCGCATCACCCGCTGGGACCGGCCCGCGGCCCGCACCGGCATGGCCTGCGCGCCGCTCGCCGGGCTCGTCGTCGGCGTGCTCGCGGCCGCAGCCGGCACCCTCCTGCTGCTACTCGGCGGGGGCCCGCTGCTCGCCGCCGCCGTCACCGTGGCCGTACCGGCCGCCCTGACCCGCGGACTGCACCTGGACGGCCTCGCCGACACCGCCGACGGGCTGGGCTGCGCCAAACCGGCCGCCGTGGCCCTGCGCATCATGAAGCGGTCAGACATCGGCCCCTTCGGGGTGGTCGCCCTGCTCCTGCTGCTGCTGATCCAGGTGGGGGCGCTGGCCGACGCCTACGCCGACGGCTGGGTCCGCGGCGCGTCCGCCGCGGTCGTGGCGGCCGTCACCGCCCGGCTCGCCATGACGCTGGCCTCCCGGAACGGCGTGCCTCCGGCCCGCCTCGAAGGGCTGGGCGCGGCGGTCGCCGGGGTGGTCCCGCGGCCCGCGGCCGCGCTGGCCGCCGCCGCCGTCACGGCCCTGGCCGCGGCCGCCGCCCTGCCGCTGGGCCCGCTCGCCGCCGTCCGGCAGGCGGCCGCGGTCCTGCTGGCCCTGGCGGCGGCGGAGCTGCTGCTGCGCCGCTGCGTCCACCGCTTCGGCGGGGTCACGGGGGACGTCTTCGGCGCCGTGGCCGAGACCTCGGCGGCGGCTGCGCTGATCGTCCTGGCCCTGGGCTGAGCGCCCCGGATGCCCGGCGGCCGCCCCCGACGCATAGGGTCGGGCCGTGGAAGAGACGCCGACGCCCATCAGGGTGCTGCTCGCCGACGACCAGGCCCTGCTCCGCAGCGCCTTCAAGGTGCTCGTCGACTCCGAGCCCGACATGGAGGTCGTGGGCGAGGCCTGCGACGGGGCGCAGGCCTTCGAGCTCGCCCGGCGGACCCTGCCCGACGTGGTCCTCATGGACATCCGGATGCCCGGCACCGACGGCCTCGCCGCCACCCGCATGATCAGCCGGGACCCCGCGCTCGCCGCGGTCCGGGTGGTCATGCTGACGACCTTCGAGGTCGACGAGTACGTGGCCTCGGCTCTGCGGGCCGGCGCCTCGGGCTTCCTCGGCAAGGGCGCCGAGCCCGAGGAGCTGCTCAACGCCATCCGGGTGGCCGCGGCCGGCGAGGCCCTGCTCTCCCCGGCCGCCACCAAGGGGCTCATCGCCACCTTCCTCGCCCAGGGCGGCGGCGCCGGCCAGGCCGCGACGGCCGCGGAGGACGCCGAGCGGCTCGCCGCACTGACCGGCCGGGAGCGGGAGGTCCTCGTCCAGGTCGCCGGGGGCCTGTCCAACGACGAGATCGCCGGGCGGCTCCAGGTCAGCCCGCTCACCGTCAAGACCCACGTGAACCGGGCCATGGCCAAGCTCGGCGCCCGCGACCGGGCCGGGCTCGTCGTCATCGCCTACGAATCGGGGCTGGTCCGGCCGCGGTCCGAATAGCGGCACCCGCCGGGCCGGACCGGTCCGCCGTACGCGTTTGTACTCCCCCGTCTACTACAGGCGCGGTATGCCGCGCATAAGGACGGGACCTGGGGGCGACGCAGCGGCCCCCGGGCATGGGCGAGGCTTGAGTGCCGGCCGCGGCTTTCGCGGCCCTCTCGGCCGGCCCTGCCCAGACCGACTGCAGAGAGAAACCGACGCCCATGTCCTGGCTGTCCCGATTCAGCCTGGCCCAAAGAGCGCTGATCGGCCTCGTCTCGATCACCGCGCTGCTCTTCGGCGCCATAGCCATCCCGCAGCTCAAGCAGCAGCTGCTGCCGTCCATCGAACTGCCGATGGTCTCCGTGCTCGCCCCGTACCAGGGCGCTTCCCCCGACGTGGTGGAGAAGCAGGTCATCGAGCCGATCGAGGCCAACCTCAAGGGCGTGGACGGCATCACCGGCATCACCTCCACCGCCAGCGAGGGCAATGCCCTGATCACGGCCAGCTTCGACTACGGCGACAGCAGCACCAAGCAGCTCGTCGCCGACGTCCAGCAGGCCGTGAACCGGGCCCGCGTCCGGCTGCCCGCCGAGGTCGACCCGCAGGTCGTCGCCGGCTCCACCGACGACATCCCCACCGTCGTCCTCGCCGTCACCTCCGACAAGGACCAGCAGGCCCTCGCCGACCAGCTGAACCGCACCGTCGTCCCCGTCCTCGAGGACATCAAGGGCGTCGGCCAGGTCACCGTCGACGGCGCCCAGGAACTCCAGGTCACCGTCACCCCCGACAACGCGAAGCTCGCCGCGGCCGGCCTCGACGGCGCCGCCCTCGCCCAGGGCCTCCAGGCGGGCGGCGCGGCCGTGCCCGCCGGCTCCTTCGACGAGGAGGGCAAGAACCGGACCGTCCGCGTCGGCGCCGGCTACACCTCCCTCGCCCAGCTGGAGGACCTCCGGCTGAGCCCCGGCCCCGGCAAGCCGGCGGTCCGCCTCGGCGAGGTGGCCGCCGTCAAGCAGGAGCCGGCCAAGGCCGTCTCCCTCACCCGCACCAACGGCAAGCCCAGCCTCGCCCTCGCCCTGACCATGGACAAGGACGGCAGCGCCGTCGCCATCTCGGACGCGGTCAAGGACAAGCTGCCCGAGCTGCGCACCGCGCTCGGCTCCGGCGCCGAGCTCACCGTCGTCGCAGACCAGGGCCCGCCGGTCGCCAAGTCCATCTCCAGCCTCACCACCGAGGGCCTGCTCGGCCTGCTCTTCGCGGTGATCGTGATCCTGGTCTTCCTCGCCTCGCTGCGCTCGACGCTGGTCACCGCGGTGTCCATCCCGCTGTCCGTCGTCCTCGCGCTGATCGTGCTGTGGGCCGAGGACCTGTCGCTCAACATGCTGACCCTGGGCGCCCTGACCATCGCGATCGGCCGCGTCGTCGACGACTCGATCGTGGTCCTGGAGAACATCAAGCGCCACCTCGGCTACGGCGAGGAGCGCCAGGCCGCCATCCTCACCGCCGTCAAGGAGGTCTCCGGCGCGGTCACCTCCTCCACGCTCACCACCGTGGCCGTCTTCCTGCCGATCGGCTTCGTCGGCGGCATGGTCGGCGAGTTCTTCGGACCGTTCTCCCTCACCGTCGCCGCGGCCCTGCTGGCCTCGCTGCTGGTGTCCCTGACGGTCGTGCCGGTGCTCTCGTACTGGTTCCTGCGGGCCCCGAAGGGCGTGACCGCAGGCGACGCCGAGAGCGCGGAGAAGGCGCGCCGCGAGGCCGAGGAGAAGGAGGCGAAGAGCCGCATGCAGCGCGGCTACGTCCGGGCCCTCGGCCTGGTCACCCGGCGCCGGGCGACCACCCTCGTCCTGGCCGCCGTGATCTTCGTCGGCACCCTCGGCATGACCCCCCTGCTGAAGACGAACTTCTTCGACCAGGGCGAGCAGGCCGTCCTCACCGTCAAGCAGCAACTGCCGGCCGGCACCTCGCTGGCCGCCTCCGACGAGGCGAGCCGCAGGGTGGAGAAGGCCCTGACCGGGGTCAAGGGCGTCAAGGACTACCAGGTCACCGTCGGCTCCTCCGGCTTCCTGGCCGCGTTCGGCGGCGGCACCGGCTCCAACCAGGCCACCTACCAGGTCGTGCTGGACGACGCCGGCGACAGCGAGGCCGTCAAGAAGCGGATCGAGGAGGCCCTCGGCAAGCTCGACGGCATCGGCGACACCGGCATCTCCGCGGGCGGCGGCTTCGGCAGCCAGAACCTCAGCGTGGTCGTCAAGGCGGGCGACCCGGGCGTCCTCGCCCAGGCCGCCGAGCAGGTCCGGGCCGAGATGGCCACCCTCGAGGACGTCACCGACGTCCAGAGCGACCTCTCCCAGTCCGTGCCCCGCATCTCGGTGACCGCCACCCCGAAGACCGCCGAAGCCGGCCTGAACCAGGCCGCGCTCGGCGCGCTCGTCGCCCAGGCCGTACGGGGCACCCCGGCCGGCAAGGCCGTCCTGGACAACACCGAGCGGGACATCGTCATCAAGTCCGCGCAGCCGGCCACCACCCTGGCCCAGCTCCAGGCGCTCCCCGTCGGCCCGGCCCGGCTCGGCGACATCGCCGAGGTGAAGGTCGTGCCCGGCCCGGTGTCGATGACCCGCATCGACGGAGCCCGCGCCGCGACCGTCACCGCCAAGCCGGTCGGCGACAACACCGGCGCCATCGGCGCCGAGCTCCAGACGAAGATCAGCGCGCTGAAGCTGCCCGAGGGCGCCACCGCCACCATCGGCGGCGTCTCCGAGGACCAGGGCGAGGCCTTCGCCCAGCTGGGCCTGGCCATGCTCGCGGCCATCGCGATCGTGTTCATGCTGCTGGTGGCCACGTTCCGGTCGCTGGTGCAGCCGCTGATCCTGCTCGTCTCGATCCCGTTCGCGGCGACCGGCGCCCTGGGCCTGCTGCTGGTCACCGGGACCCCGATGGGCGTCCCGGCCATGATCGGCATGCTGATGCTCATCGGCATCGTCGTGACCAACGCGATCGTCCTGATCGACCTGGTCAACCAGTACCGGGCCCAGGGCCTGGGCGTCGTCGAAGCCGTGGTCGAGGGCGGCCGGCACCGCCTGCGCCCGATCCTCATGACGGCCCTGGCGACGATCTTCGCGCTGCTCCCGATGGCGCTCGGCGTCACCGGCGAGGGCGGGTTCATCTCGCAGCCGCTGGCGGTCGTGGTGATCGGCGGCCTGGTCTCCTCGACCCTGCTGACGCTGCTGCTGGTGCCGACCCTGTACACGATCATCGAGCTGCGCAGGGAGCGCCGCCGCGCCAAGCGCACGGCCCGCCTGACGGTCGTCCCCGCCCCGCAGCGGGCCGAGGCCGACAAGCACACCCCGGCCGGAGTCTGACCGGCCGACCACCCGGCCGCCCGGCCCGCGCGCGCGGGCCGGGCGCACCGAAACCGAAGGGCCGCCCCTCGCCGAAGCGGAGGGGCGGCCCTTCGGGCGTACGCGGGATCCGTGTGCGGGATCCGCGTGCGGAGGTTACGGGAGGGCGAGCATCCGCTCCAGGGCGAGCTTCGCGAAGCTCTCCGTCTCCTTGTCGACCTGGATCTGGTTGACCAGGGTGCCGTCGGCGAGGGACTCCAGGGCCCAGACCAGGTGCGGCAGGTCGATGCGGTTCATCGTCGAGCAGAAGCAGACCGTCCGGTCGAGGAACACGACCTCCTTGCCCTCCGGGCCGAATCGATTCGCCAGGCGCTTGACCAGGTTCAGCTCGGTGCCGATGGCCCACTTGGAGCCGGCCGGGGCCGCCTCCAGCGTGTTGATGATGTACTCCGTCGAGCCGACGTAGTCAGCGGCCGCCACGACCTCGTGCTTGCACTCGGGGTGGACCAGCACGTTCACGCCGGGGATGCGCTCGCGGACGTCGTTGACCGAGTCCAGCGAGAAGCGGCCGTGGACCGAGCAGTGCCCGCGCCACAGGATCATCTTCGCGCCGCGCAGCTCCTCGGCGGTCAGGCCGCCGTTCGGCTTGTGCGGGTTGTAGACCACGCAGTCGTCCAGGGACATGCCCATGTCGCGGACGGCGGTGTTGCGGCCCAGGTGCTGGTCCGGGAGGAACAGCACCTTCTCCCCCTGCTCGAAGGCCCAGTCCAGGGCCCGCTTCGCGTTGGACGAGGTGCAGATCAGGCCGCCGTGCTTGCCGGTGAAGGCCTTGATGTCGGCGGAGGAGTTCATGTACGAGACGGGGACCGTCACATCGGCGACGCCCGCCTCGGTCAGCACGTCCCAGCACTCGGCGACCTGCTCGGCGGTGGCCATGTCGGCCATCGAGCAGCCGGCCGCCAGGTCCGGCAGGACGACCTTCTGGTCGTCGCCGGTCAGGATGTCCGCGGACTCGGCCATGAAGTGGACGCCGCAGAAGACGATGTACTCGGCCTCCGGCTTGGCGGCCGCGTCACGGGCCAGCTTGAAGGAGTCGCCGGTGACGTCGGCGAACTCGATGACCTCGTCCCGCTGGTAGTGGTGGCCGAGGATGAAGACCTTGTCGCCGAGCTTCTCCTTGGCCGCGCGGGCGCGTGCCACCAGGTCCGGGTCCGAGGGCGAGGGCAGGTCGCCGGGGCACTCCACCCCGCGCTCGCTCTTGGGGTCGGCTTCGCGGCCGAGCAGCAGCAGGGCAAGGGGCGTCGGCTGGACGTCCAAAGGCTGGGCGGTGGTCACGACACGCACCCTTTCTGTTCTGCGACTTCGAGACTTCAGTTTCGACTTCTCGTCTATTTGACGCTATCTATGATAGCCGGTTCACGTCACTTTGACGATGGCCATAGTGTCGATGTGACGCATTCGCCCGTGACGAACCCGTCGCCGTGCCCGGTCCTCCGGTCCGCCCCGGTGTGCGAGCATGAATGACCGAAACACGCGTCGGGTCCGGAATGAATCCGCGGCCCCGCTCGTTGCCATCGACGGCAAGAGTCCGACGTTTCCCTGCCTGAGGCGGGGAGCCGCCCCACTTCGGGAGTGAATGCAGATGTCCGTACAGGACGACAAGACCACTGTGAGCGACGGCATCCTCCTGTCCGACGCCGCCGCCGAGAAGGTCAGGAGCCTGCTGGAGCAGGAGGGCCGCGATGACCTCGCGCTCCGCGTCGCCGTCCAGCCCGGCGGCTGCTCCGGCCTGCGCTACCAGCTCTTCTTCGACGAGCGCTCCCTCGACGGGGACGTCGTCAAGGACTTCGGCGGCGTGAAGGTCGTCACGGACCGGATGAGCTCCCCCTACCTGCAGGGTGCCTCGATCGACTTCGTCGACACCATCGAGAAGCAGGGCTTCACGATCGACAACCCGAACGCCACCGGCTCCTGCGCCTGCGGCGACTCGTTCAGCTAAACCCCGGCCCGACCGGCGCGACCCCGGCCCGGCCCGGGTCCGCACGGCGGCATCGAAAGGCCCCCGGCACCTGCGCGGTGCCGGGGGCCTTCGCCGTCTGCCTCTGCGTCTGCGGGTGCGGGCGCGGGCGCGCGGGGTCGCCTACTGGCGGGGGAGGGGCTTGCCCGTGGTCGCGTCGACGACCTTGCGGTCGCCCAGCGGCTGCTTCAGCGTCGCCGTGACGGCCATCTCCTGGGCGATCATGATGCAGGCCCGGCCCGGCTCGTTCGGGGTGTCGGTGATCCGCACCATGACCGCCCCGGCCTCCTCGCGGGCCTCCAGTGCGTAGGTGCTGCACACGCTGCCCCAGAAGTTCACCGTCAGCTTCCGGTCGGCCTCCGTGTACGAGAACCCGGGCACGGTCGGCCCGGCGCCCGTCGGGGCCGGCCGGGCCGGGCCGTCGCCCCCGGACCCGCCGGCCGTGGCCGACTGGACCACCGTGTGCCCGGGCGCCCCGTCCTTGCCCGCCACCTCGAAGTGCCAGGCCGGCAGCAGGCCCCGGGCCCCGTTCACGGTCCCGGGGGCCAGTCCGAGCACCGCGCCCTTCACGGTCTCCGTCCGCGGCGGCTTGATCGGCCGCGGCTCGGGGTTGCAGGGCAGCGGGTCCGACGGCCCGGGGACGTCCGGGGTCAGCGGGACGGAGGTCGCGCAGCCGCTCGGGCCGCGGTCCGCGCCGCCGCCCCCGCCCGAGGCGCGGTTCAGCCGCTCCAGCGCCTCCGCCGCCCCGACCACCGGCTGCTCGCCCGCCCGGACCGGCTCCTTCAGCTCGCCGCTGCCCGCCACGACCCGGCCGTCCGCGCCCACGCTGACCTTGGTGGTCCAGCCCTGGGTGGGCAGTCCGCCGATCACCGGGTCCGCGGTCACCACCCGCACGGAGCCCTGCGTGAGGCGGGCGTCCAACCGGGCCCCGCTCTGGCCGACGGCCGCCAGCACCGGGGCGGCCGCGGCCTTGGCGGCCTCCTCGCCCACCGGGCTGCCGCCCCCGCCCGCGGCGGGCTTGCCGCTGCTGCCGTCCGCGCCCTCGGGGAGGGTGGCGGGTCCGCAGGTGTCCTTGCCGCGCCGGCAGTCGTCGCCCGCACCGCCGCCCGAGTGGAAGCGGGTGAAGGTCCAGCTGCCCGGCGCCTTCCGGCCGACCGTGAGCCGGGGCCCGAAGCCGTCGGCGCCCTCCCCGGCCTGCCAGGTCTCGCCGCTGAGCCGCGGGGCGCCCGCGATGCCGAGGGCTGCCGCGAGCCGGGCCGCCTCCTCGGCGGTGACCTCGCCGCTCGCCGCGTACGAGGGCGCCGTCGCCGGGGCGGACGGGAGCTCACCCTCCGCCCGGTACGTCACCCCACTGCCCCGGGGGTCCGGCTCCCCGGGGGCGATGCCCGGCCCGGAGGGGCTCGGCGCGACGCGGGGCGCCGAGGCCGCGCTGCCCTCCGTACGGCCACCCGGCCCGCCTTCGCCGTACGCCGTCGACGCCCAGTACGCCGTGCCGCCGCCCGCGAGCAGGACGGCGGCCGCGATCGAGCCGATGGCCCAGGCCGGCCGCCGCCGAGTGCCGCGTGATGTGTCGGGTTGTTCGGTGGTCACCGCATGCTCCTTCGCCCGTACCGCCGTGGCCGGCTGACGCGGGTGTGACGGAACAGAGGCGAAACCGGTTCCGCCCGCGCCCTAATCGCCGTACTGGGCGGTGGCGGCGATGAGCCGGGCCGAGGCGGGCGGAACGCTGATCCCGTGGATCTGCGAGAACGCCACCCTGGCCGGCCGCGGGTCCGCCGGGTCCGCCGGGACCGCCCAGTGCGGGGCCATCCTGGCGCAGTCGCCGAGCAGCCGCGCAAAACCCGGCCGCGTGTCGGATGCATACTCTCCGTAGCCGAATCCATCGGTATAGGTCATGGGGGCACGGTAGGCGCGGGCTGCCGGGCGAAGAAAGACCTACTACGGGGTAGTTTCATGCGGTCGGCGGCGGGGCGGATACCGGGTAGCGTTGACTGTCACCCTTGCCGTCCTCGCAGGAGCATCCACGCCGTGCGTATCGCAGTCACCGGCTCCATCGCCACCGACCACCTCATGACCTTCCCCGGCCGCTTCGCCGACCAGTTCGTCGCGGACCAGCTGCACACGGTCTCCCTCTCCTTCCTCGTCGACAACCTCGACGTCCGGCGGGGCGGTGTCGGCCCGAACATCTGCTTCGGCATGGGCCAGCTCGGCCTCCGTCCGATCCTGGTCGGCGCGGCCGGCTCCGACTTCGACGAGTACCGCGCCTGGCTGGACCGGCACGGCGTCGACACCTCCTCCGTGCGGATCTCCGAGGTGCTGCACACCGCGCGCTTCGTCTGCACCACCGACGCCGACCACAACCAGATCGGCTCCTTCTACACGGGCGCGATGAGCGAGGCCCGCCTGATCGAGCTGAAGGCCGTCGCGGACCGCGTCGGCGGCCTCGACCTCGTCCTCATCGGCGCCGACGACCCCGAGGCGATGCTCCGCCACACCGAGGAGTGCCGCACGCGCGGCATCCCCTTCGCCGCGGACTTCTCCCAGCAGATCGCCCGCATGGACGGCGACAACATCCGCACCCTGATGGACGGCGCGACCTACCTCTTCTCCAACGAGTACGAGAAGGGCCTCATCGAGACGAAGTCCGGCTGGTCCGACGAGGAGATCCTGGCCAAGGTCGGCACCCGCGTCACCACCCTCGGCTCCCGCGGCGTCCGGATCGAGCGGGTCGGCGAGGAGGCCATCACCGTCGGCTGCCCGGACGAGACCGCCAAGGTCGACCCGACCGGCGTCGGCGACGCCTTCCGTGCCGGCTTCCTGGCCGGCCTGGGCTGGGGCGTCGGCCTGGAGCGCGCCGCGCAGGTCGGCTGCATGCTGGCCACGCTCGTGATCGAGACGCTGGGCACCCAGGAGTACACCCTGGCCCGCGCCCACTTCATGGAGCGCTTCACCAAGGCGTACGGCGAGGACGCCGCCGCCCAGGTCCGCGAGCACCTGGCCGCGTAGCCGCACCGCTGCCGCGGGGGCAGCGCCGACCCCCGCGGCAGGGGCGCCGCCCCCGCATCCCCGCGCCCCAACCGCCGGCGGGGCTGGAACTGCCGCCCGGCGGCACCAAGCAGCCCCGCCGGGCCCGGTCAGAGTTCGCGGCGGACGGTGTACGCCGTTCCCGTCGGGCGGGGGGACTCGCCCAGGTAGGTGTGGCCGCGCATCGAGCACCACGCCGGGATGTCCAGCCGGGCCACCTCGTCGTCCGACAGGACCGTGACCGTCCCGCCGACCGGTACGGTGCCGATGGCCCGGGCCAGCTCGATCACCGGCTGCGGGCAGCGCAGGCCCAGGGCGTCGATCTCCAGGGACTCGGCGACCGGGGCCCGGGGCTCCGGCTCGGGCGCGCCGACCGTGGCCCGTACGCCGGCCACCAGGCCCGGCAGTACCTCCAGGAAGCCGTTGACCTCCTCCGCGGTCGTCCCCCGCGGCAGGGAGACCCGCACGTTGCCCTCCGACAGCACGCCCATCGCCCGCAGCACATGACTCGGGGTCAGCGTGGAACTGGTGCAGGAGGAGCCGGAGGAGACCGAGTAGCCCGCGCGGTCCAGCTCGTGCAGCAGGGTCTCGCCCTCGACGTACAGGCAGGAGAACGTGACCAGGTGCGGCAGCCGCCGCACGGGGTCGCCGACCACCTCCACGTCCGGCACCAGCCGGGCCACCCGCCGCCGGATCCGGTCCACCAGCACCCGCAGCCGGGCCGCCTCGGCCTCGGCCTCGGCCTGCACCGCCCGCAGGGACGCGGCGGCCGCGACGATGGCCGGGAGGTTGGTGAAGCCGGGGGAGCGGCCCGACTCGCGCTCGTCGGCGGGGCTTTGGGACGAGAACCGGACCCCCTTGCGGACGACCAGCAGGCCGACCCCCGCCGGGCCGCCCCACTTGTGGGCGCTCGCGGCCAGCAGCGACCAGCCGCTCTCGACCGGGCCCCAGCCCAGCGACTGGGCGGCGTCCACGAACAGCGGCACCCCGGCCGCCGCGCACACCTCGGCCACCTCCGCCACCGGCTGCACCGTGCCCACCTCGTGGTTGGCCGACTGGAGGCAGGCCAGCGCGGTCGCGGGGGTCAGCGCGGAGGCGTACCCCGCCGCCGAGACCGCGCCCGTCCGGTCCACCGGCACCCGGGCGGCGCTGCCGCCGGCCGCCTCGTGCGCCTCGACCGCATGGAGTACAGAACTGTGTTCGACGGCCGATACGACCACATGGCGGCCGATGCGCCGGCGCCCGGCGAGGGCGCCCGCAATGCCCGAGTGAACCGCATGCGTCCCCGAAGGAGTGAACACGAGCTCGTCGGGACGGCAGCCCACCGCCTCGGCGGCCGCCTCGCGCGCCGCGTCCAGCAGCAGCCTTGCCCGCCGGCCCTCCCGGTACAGCCGGGCGGGGTCGGCCCAGCCCTCGTCGAGCGAGGCCTGAAGCGCCTGCCGGGCCACGGGGTGCAGCGGGGCGGCGGACGCGGTGTCGAAGTACGGCATCCGGTCACGCTAACGGCAGCCCGCGGCCGGGGGAGCTCAGGGGCCGTCAGATACGCCCCGGAGCCCGCCATTCAGCGGGTGCCGACCCGTCCCCCGTACGGCGGATCCATCCCTTCGGGGGCAGTGGCGGCGCGTTGGGCACCCTCCCCGCGCGACCCCAAATAGCGTCCAGTAGGGTTTGGTCCGCATAAACATCCAAACCCCTGCCTGCGTCAGGGCCGGCGACCGACCCGAACACGGCCGCGGCCGGCCGCGCGGGCCGAGACTCTCGGGAAGGCGCTACGTGAGTCCCTACGGCTCCGACCGCTCGCCGCGGCGCCCGATGCGGCGGAAGCTGCTGCAGGCGCTGACTGCGGGCGTGGTTCTGGCGACCGCCACTGGTTGCTCGTACAACTGGGAAGACTTCCCCCGCCTCGGAATGCCCTACCCCGTCACGGAGGAGGCGCCTCGCATCCTGTCCCTGTGGCAGGGGTCCTGGGCGGCCGCTCTGGTCACGGGCATCCTGGTGTGGGGCCTGATCCTGTGGAGCGTCATCTTCCACCGGCGCAGCCGGACGAAGGTGGAGGTCCCCCCGCAGACCCGGTACAACATGCCCATCGAGGCGCTGTACACCGTGGTCCCGCTCATCATCGTCTCGGTGCTGTTCTACTTCACCGCGCGTGACGAGTCCAAGCTCCTCGCCCTCTCGAAGCCGGCGCACACCATCAACGTGGTCGGCTTCCAGTGGAGCTGGGGCTTCAACTACATCGAGAACGTCGACGGCGACGCGGCGACCCCGAAGGGCGGCAAGGCTCCCACGCAGCTCGCCTCCATCCCGGACCGCTTCACCAAGGACTTCCCGGCGGGCGCCGAAGGCGTCTACGACAAGGGCATCCCCGGCGACAAGAACCCGGAGACGGGCAACCCGGGACCGACCCTCTACCTGCCCAAGGGCGAGAAGGTCCGCTTCATCCTGTCCTCGAACGACGTCATCCACTCCTTCTGGGTGGTTCCGTTCCTCTTCAAGCAGGACGTCATCCCGGGCCACACCAACGTCTTCGAGGTCACGCCCTCCCAGGAGGGCGTCTTCATGGGCAAGTGCGCCGAGCTCTGCGGTGTCGACCACTCCCGGATGCTCTTCAACGTCAAGGTCGTCTCGCCCGAGGAATACCGGGCGCACCTGAAGGAACTGGCCGAGAAGGGGCAGACCGGCTTCCTCCCGGCCGGCATCAAGCAGACTGACCCGGCCCGGAATGCGGAGACGAACAAACTGTGAGCATCCTCAACGAATCCCAGGGTGCCGCCGCCGACTCGTATGAAAACGAGCTGCCGGTGCGGCGCAGGCAGCCCGGCAGCGTGGTCGTGAAATGGCTGACCACGACCGACCACAAGACCATCGGTACGCTGTACCTGGTCACGTCGTTCGTGTTCTTCCTGATCGGCGGCGTGATGGCGCTCTTCATGCGCGCCGAGCTGGCCCGTCCGGGCACGCAGATCATGTCGAACGAGCAGTTCAACCAGGCGTTCACCATGCATGGCACGATCATGCTGCTGATGTTCGCCACGCCGCTGTTCGCCGGCTTCGCCAACTGGATCATGCCGCTCCAGATCGGCGCGCCCGACGTGGCGTTCCCGCGGCTGAACATGTTCGCGTACTGGCTGTACCTCTTCGGCTCGACCATCGCGGTGGCGGGCTTCCTCACCCCGCAGGGTGCCGCCGACTTCGGCTGGTTCGCCTACTCCCCGCTGTCGGACGCGGTCCGCTCGCCGGGCATCGGCGCCGACATGTGGATCATGGGTCTGGCCTTCTCCGGCTTCGGCACCATCCTCGGCTCGGTCAACTTCATCACCACGATCATCTGCATGCGCGCTCCGGGCATGACGATGTTCCGCATGCCGATCTTCACCTGGAACGTGCTGCTGACCGGTGTCCTGGTCCTGCTCGCCTTCCCGGTCCTGGCCGCCGCGCTCTTCGCGCTGGAGTCCGACCGCAAGTTCGGCAGCCACGTCTTCGACGCGGCCAACGGCGGCGCACTGCTGTGGCAGCACCTCTTCTGGTTCTTCGGACACCCCGAGGTGTACATCATCGCCCTGCCGTTCTTCGGCATCGTCTCCGAGATCATCCCGGTCTTCTCGCGCAAGCCGATGTTCGGTTACATCGGTCTGATCGCGGCGACGATCGCGATCGCCGGCCTCTCCGTGACCGTGTGGGCCCACCACATGTACGTCACCGGCGGTGTGCTGCTGCCGTTCTTCTCCTTCATGACCTTCCTGATCGCGGTCCCGACCGGTGTGAAGTTCTTCAACTGGATCGGCACCATGTGGAAGGGCTCGCTGTCCTTCGAGACCCCGATGCTCTGGACGATCGGCTTCCTGGTCACCTTCACCTTCGGTGGTCTGACCGGCGTCATCCTGGCCTCGCCCCCGATGGACTTCCACGTCTCCGACTCGTACTTCGTCGTCGCGCACTTCCACTACGTCGTCTTCGGCACCGTGGTCTTCGCGATGTTCGCCGGCTTCCACTTCTGGTGGCCGAAGTTCACGGGCAAGATGCTGGACGAGCGCCTCGGCAAGATCACCTTCTGGACGCTGTTCATCGGCTTCCACGGCACGTTCCTGGTGCAGCACTGGCTGGGTGCCGAGGGCATGCCGCGCCGTTACGCGGACTACCTCGCCGCCGACGGCTTCACCGGCCTGAACATGATCTCGACGATCAGCTCGTTCGTGCTCGGCCTGTCGTTCCTGCCGTTCATGTACAACGTGTGGAAGACCGCCAAGTACGGCAAGAAGATCGAGGTCGACGACCCGTGGGGCTACGGCCGTTCGCTCGAGTGGGCGACGTCCTGCCCGCCGCCGCGGCACAACTTCCTCACCCTGCCGCGTATTCGCAGTGAGTCGCCCGCCTTCGACCTCCACCACCCGGAGATCGCGGCCCTCGACCACCTCGAGGACCACGGCGCCAAGGCTGTCACCGGTGCCAAGGAGGCCGGCAAGTGAAGATCCAGGGCAAGATGTTCCTCTGGCTCTCCGCCTTCATTCTGATCATGGCCGTCGTGTACGGCGTGTGGTCGAAGGAGCCCGTGGGAACCACCGCGCTCTTCCTGGCCTTCGGCCTGAGCGTGATGATCGGCTACTACCTGGCCTTCACGGCCAAGCGCGTCGACGAGATGGCCCAGGACAACCTGGAGGCCGAAGTCGCCGACGAGGCCGGCGAGCTGGGGTTCTTCTCCCCGCACAGCTGGCAGCCGCTCTCGCTGGCCATCGGTGGCGCGCTCGCCTTCATGGGCGTCATCTTCGGCTGGTGGCTCATGTACTTCTCGGCCCCGATCATCCTGATCGGCCTGTGGGGCTGGGTGTACGAGTACTACCGCGGTGAGAACCAGAACCAGTAGCAGTCACGGCAGTACCCGGCCGGACGGCCGGTGATCCGGGCCCGGACTCCTCGAACGGAGGAGTCCGGGCCCTCTTTTGCAGTCGCACCGCGCGCCTTTTTTGTCCGATCTTCATAGCGTTGGCCCCATGAAGCACTCACCGCGTCTCTGGCCGGTCGTCGGCTGCTCCCTGCTGGCCGCGTCCCTCGGTGCCGGCGCCACCGCCTGCGGGCCCGGCGACAACCCGCTGTCCGCCCGCCCGTACGACGCGGGCGACGACGTCGCTTTCAACCAGGCCCAGGGCGGCCGCCCGGTCGACCACAACCGCCCCCTCGAGGTCACCGCCAAGGCGGCCGGGGGCGCCCGTATCACCGACGTCACCGCAGTGGACAGCCTCGGCCGGCACCTCGCGGGCGAACTCACCGCCAAGGGCGACCGCTGGCACAGCACCGCCTCCATGGCCGCCGGAACGCGCTACACGGTCACCGTGAGCACGGAGGACGAACGGGGCGCTCCCGGGCAGCGCAGGCTGACGTTCGAGACCACTCCGGCCAAGAAGGTCCTGAAGGTCACATTCGGCCCGGACGACGGCAAATACGGCGTCGGACAGCCCATCACGGCCGAACTCGACGAGGCCGTCAAGGACCGGGCCGCCCGGGCGGTCGTGGAACGGGGCCTGGTCGTCGACACCCCGCCCGGCGTCGAGGGCGCCTGGCACTGGGTGGACGACAAGCACCTGCATTTCAGGCCCAAGGAGTACTGGCCCGCGCACTCCACCGTCTCCGTACGGAGCAATCTGGAGGGGGTCAGGATCTCCGGCGCCATGCACGGGGCCGCCAGCAAGCCGATCAGCCTGCGGATCGGGGACCGCGTCGAGGTCCTCACCGACGCCGCTTCCCACTCCATGACGTTCAAGCGCAACGGAGAAGTGATCAACACCATTCCGGTGACCACCGGCAAGCCGGGCTTCTCCACCCGCAACGGGGTCAAGGTGGTGCTCGGCAAGCAGTACTTCGTCCGGATGCGCGGAGACACCGTGGGCATCGGCGGCAGCGAGAACTACGACCTGCCCGTCTACTACGCCACACGTGTCACCTGGAGTGGTGAATACGTCCACGCCGCCCCGTGGTCCGTCGGCTTCCACGGCTACGAGAACGTCAGCCACGGCTGCACCGGCATGAGCACGGGCAACGCGTCCTGGTTCTACGAGAACATCACCGAGGGCGACCTCGTCCAGGTCGTCAACAGCATCGGCGAGGACATGCCCGTCTTCGGCAACGGCTACGGCGACTGGAACATGGAGTGGAAGGACTGGCGCCAGGGCAGCGCCCTGCTCAAGGACACCCAGGACGGCCGCAGCGGCGTCGACCAGGCCCGCCTGCGCCCGCAGGTCTGAGCCCCGTGGCCGGGGCGGGATCCTTGCGGACCGGCCGACCCGCGGCCGGTGCGCAGGGATCCCCGACAAGGCCCTGCGCACCGCCGCCCCCGCCCGCTACGCGTCCAGGGACAGCCGTGCGCGCAGCAGGCGCGCCAGGGCGTCCGCGAACTCCACCGGGTCGACCGGAAGGGTCACCGCCGCATCCGCGCGGCTCCAGGTGGCCAGCCAGGCGTCCTGCGGACGGCCCATCAGCAGCAGCACGGGCGGGCAGCGGAAGACCTCGTCCTTGATCTGCCGGCACACGCCCATGCCGCCGGCCGGCACGGCCTCGCCGTCCAGGACGCACACATCGATCCCGCCCGCGTCCAGCTCGGACAGGACGGCGGGCAGTGTGGCGCACTCGGTGAACTCCACCGGCGGCAGGTCCGCGGCCGGCCGGCGTCCGGCCGCCAGGCGTACCTGCTGCCGGGTGTTCGCGTCGTCGCTGTAGACCAGAACCCGTGCAGTCGACCGCATTTCGTTCCTCCACGGTGCCGTGAATCACGTTGATGTTGCGCGGGATGCTACTCCTCCCGACCCGCTGTCAACATGGGGTCGGACACCCTTGCGCACGGCCGCCTGATGGGCCGTTCGGGCCCTGCGCGGGGCCCGGACACTCCGAACGGCACCCCCCGGCGTGAGGGCCGGATAAGCGACCGACATAATGTCGGTCGTGGCGACAGCAACGACAGTAGATACCGGGCACGCGCACCCGACGGTCAACCGGCCGAACCTCGTCAGCGTCGGAACCATCATCTGGTTGAGTTCCGAGCTGATGTTCTTCGCGGCCCTCTTCGCGATGTACTTCACCCTGCGATCGGTGACGGGCACCGAGTACTGGACAGAGCAGGCCTCGGCCCTGAATCTGCCCTTCTCGGCGACGAACACCACGATCCTGGTGCTCTCCTCCCTCACCTGCCAGCTCGGCGTCTTCGCCGCGGAGCGCGGTGACGTGAAGAAGCTCCGGACGTGGTTCATCATCACGTTCATCATGGGCGCGATCTTCATCGGCGGCCAGGTGTTCGAGTACACCGAGCTGGTCAAGCACGAGGGCATGTCGCTCTCGTCCGGCCCGTACGGCTCGGTCTTCTACCTGACCACCGGCTTCCACGGCCTGCACGTGACGGGCGGTCTCATCGCCTTCCTGCTGGTCCTCGGCCGGACGTACGCCGCCAAGAGGTTCACCCACGAACAGGCCACGTCGGCCATCGTCGTGTCCTACTACTGGCACTTCGTCGATGTCGTCTGGATCGGCCTCTTCGCGACGATCTACCTGATCAAGTAGCGAACACGTCACCGGGCGAGACCCGGCACCGACAGCCAGAAACACCGACGCAGAAGATCCTGACACCGGGGTAATCCGTGAAAAAGCTCTCCGCACGACGACGCCATCCGCTGGCGGCGGTCGTCGTTCTACTCCTCGCGCTGGCGGCCACTGGGGGGCTGTACGCCGCCTTCGCCCCTGCGGGCAAGGCGCAGGCAGACGAAACCGCCCAGTCCCTCGCCATCGAGGAGGGCAAGAAGCTCTACGCCGTGGGTTGCGCAAGCTGCCACGGGACCGGCGGTCAGGGAACCACTGACGGCCCCAGCCTGGTCGGCGTCGGCTCCGCGGCCGTCGACTTCCAGGTGAGCACGGGCCGTATGCCGGCCCAGCAGCCCGGCGCCCAGGTGCCGAAGAAGCCCAACATCTACTCGCAGGCGCAGATCGACCAGCTGGCGGCGTACATCGCCTCCCTCGGCGCCGGTCCGATCACGCCGACCGAGAAGCAGTACGACCCGGCCGGCGCCGACGTCGCCAAGGGTGGCGAGCTGTTCCGCAACAACTGCGCGCAGTGCCACAACTTCACCGGTGAGGGCGGCGCGCTGACGAACGGCAAGTACGCCCCGAACCTCGAGGGCGTCTCGCCGAAGCACGTCTACGAGGCCATGCTCACCGGCCCGCAGAACATGCCCTCCTTCCCCGACACCACGATGCCGGAGAAGCAGAAGAAGGACATCATCGCGTACCTCCAGAACGTGAACGGCGAGAAGTCGGTCAACCCCGGCGGTCTGAAGCTCGGCGGCCTCGGCCCCGTCTCGGAGGGCCTGTTCGGCTGGATCTTCGGTCTGGGTGCGCTGATCGCTGTCGCCGTCTGGGTCGCGGCCCACACCGCTAAGGCCAAGAAGTCATGAGTAGCCAAGACATTCCCGAAGAAAAGCACCTGCCGAGCGAGCAGGGCGACGAGCACCGCGCCGGTGTAGCGGTCGCGGAAGACCCGTTCGCGGACCCGGGCCTGCCGGTCCACAAGCCGCGTATCCAGGACATCGACGAGCGGGCCGCGAAGCGCTCCGAGCGCACCGTGGCGATGCTGTTCACGGTGTCGATGCTGGCCACCGTCGCGTTCATCGCGGCGTACGTGGTCATCCCGGTCGACAAGATCGTGTTCATCTTCCCGCTCGGGAAGATCAGCGCGCTCAACTTCGCCCTGGGCCTGACCCTGGGCGCGGCCCTCTTCTGCATCGGCGCGGGCGCGGTCCACTGGGCCCGCACCCTGATGTCCGACGTGGAGGTCGCCGACGACCGCCACGCGATCGCGGCCCCGGCCGAGGTCAAGGCGAAGGTCCTGCAGGACTTCGCCGACGGTGCGAACGAGTCGGGCATCGCCCGCCGTCCGCTGATCCGCAACACGATGCTCGGCGCGCTGGCCATGCTGCCGCTGTCCGCCGTCGTGATCATGCGCGACCTGGGCCCGCTGCCCGAGGACAAGCTGCGCCACACCCTGTGGGCCAAGGGCAAGCTGCTCATCAACCAGAACACGATGGAGCCGCTGCGTCCCGAGGACGTCCCGGTCGGTTCGCTCACCTTCGCCATGCCCGAGGGCCTGGAGGAGGACGCGCACGACTTCAACAACGAGATCGCCAAGGCCGCCCTGATGATCGTCCGCATCAAGCCGGAGGACATCAAGGACAAGCAGGAACTCGAGTGGTCCCACGACGGCATCGTCGCCTACTCGAAGATCTGCACCCACGTCGGCTGCCCGATCAGCCTGTACGAGCAGCAGACGCACCACGTGCTCTGCCCGTGCCACCAGTCCACCTTCGACCTCTCCGACGGCGGTCGCGTTGTCTTCGGACCCGCCGGCCACGGGCTTCCGCAGCTGCGGATCGGCGTGAACCGCGAAGGCTTCCTCGAGGCGCACGGCGACTTCGAGGAGCCCGTCGGTCCTGCATTCTGGGAGCGCGGATGAGTACCGCCACTGACACGCAGCGCAAGGCGCCCGCCGGCGAGCGCGTAGCCGACTGGGCGGACGGCCGCCTGGGCATCTACAGCCTCGCCAAGGCGAACATGCGCAAGATCTTCCCGGACCACTGGTCCTTCATGCTGGGCGAGGTCGCGCTCTACAGCTTCATCATCATCATCCTCACGGGTGTGTACCTGACGCTGTTCTTCCACCCGAGCATGAACGAGGTCGTGTACCACGGCTCGTACGTGCCGATGCAGGGCGTCCGGATGTCCGAGGCCTTCGCCTCGACACTGGACATCAGCTTCGACGTCCGCGGCGGTCTGCTCATCCGGCAGATCCACCACTGGGCGGCCCTGATCTTCGTCGCGGCCATGATCGTGCACATGATGCGCGTCTTCTTCACCGGCGCGTTCCGCAAGCCGCGCGAGGTCAACTGGGTCTTCGGCTTCCTGCTGCTGGTCCTCGGCATGTTCACCGGCTTCACCGGTTACTCCCTGCCGGACGACCTGCTCTCGGGCACCGGTGTCCGCTTCATGGAGGGCGCGATCCTGTCCGTGCCGGTCGTCGGCACGTACATCTCGTTCTTCCTCTTCGGCGGCGAGTTCCCCGGCGGCGACTTCGTCGCCCGGTTCTACTCGATCCACATCCTGCTGCTGCCCGGCATCATGATGGGCCTGCTGGTGGCCCACCTGATCCTGGTCTTCTACCACAAGCACACCCAGTTCGCGGGCCCCGGCAAGACGAACGAGAACGTCGTCGGCATGCCGCTGCTGCCGGTCTACATGGCCAAGGCCGGAGGCTTCTTCTTCCTGGTCTTCGGTGTCATCTCGGCCATCGCGGCGATCGCCTCGATCAACCCGATCTGGGCGCTCGGCCCGTACCGCCCGGACCACGTGTCCACCGGTGCGCAGCCCGACTGGTACATGGGTATGCCGGAAGGCCTGATCCGTGCCATGCCCGGCTGGGAGATCAACCTGTGGGGCCACACGCTCGTCCTGGGCGTGTTCATCCCGCTGCTGCTCTTCCCGCTGGTCCTCGGCGCGATCGCGGTGTGGCCGTTCATCGAGTCCTGGGTCACCGGCGACAAGCGCGAGCACCACATCCTGGACCGCCCGCGCAATGCCCCGACCCGCACGGCCTTCGGTGTCGCCTGGATCGCGGAGTACATCGTGCTCCTCATCGGCGGCGGCAACGACATGTTCGCGCAGTACTTCCACCTCTCGATCAACGCCATCACCTGGTTCGTGCGGATCGGCTTCTTCGCCGTCCCGGTGATCGCGTTCATCGTCACCAAGCGCATCTGCCTCGGCCTCCAGCGCCGGGACCACGACAAGGTGCTGCACGGTCGCGAGACCGGCGTCATCAAGCGGCTGCCGCACGGTGAGTTCATCGAGGTCCACGAGCCCCTCGACCAGGCCAAGCTGCACACGCTCACCGCGCACGAGCAGTACAAGCCGCTCGAGCTCGGCCCGACGGTCGACGAGAACGGCGTCGAGCGCAAGCCCAAGATGTCGGAGAAGCTCCGCGTCAAGCTCAGCCAGGGCATGTACGGCGAGGGCAACCAGATTCCGAAGCCCACGGTGGAGGAGTACAAGGAGATCCAGAGCGGCCACGGCCACCACTGATCCCGCATGAGGGTCTGATTTCGGTCAGTCCCGGTGTCGCCCACGGCGAGAGCCCCGTCCAGGGTCTGGACGGGGCTCTTCGCCGTCTGCCCGGCCTGGATAGGCTGAAGGCCTTCCCATTCGACCGTGGACCCTCAGGAGCGGACCATGAACGTTGTGACCCCGGCAGGCGGCGACAGCGTGGCGGCCCGGTCCTGGCCGGCCGTACTGGACGCGCTGCTCTCGGGCCGGGACCTGCACGCGGACGACACCGCGTGGGCCATGGACCGGATCATGCGCGGTGAGGCCACCGACGCCCAGATCGCTGGTTTCGCGGTCGCCCTGCGGGCCAAGGGGGAGACCGTCGAGGAGATCAACGGCCTGGTGCGGACCATGTACGCGCACGCCAACCTGATCGAGGTGCCCGGCCGGACCGTGGACATCGTCGGCACCGGCGGCGACGGGGCCAAGACGGTGAACATCTCCACGATGTCCTCCATCGTGGTGGCCGGCACCGGCGCCAAGGTGGTCAAGCACGGCAACCGGGCCGCGTCCTCGGCGAGCGGCGCCTCCGACGTGCTGGAGAAGCTGGGCGTCAACCTGGACCTGACCCCGGCCCGGGTGGCCCGGGTGGCCGAGGAGGCCGGCATCACCTTCTGCTTCGCGGTGAAGTTCCACCCCGCACTGCGGCACGTGGCCCCCGCCCGCCGCGAGCTGGGCATCCGGACCACCTTCAACTTCCTGGGCCCGCTGACCAACCCGGCACGGGTCCGGGCGCAGGCCACCGGCGTCGCCGACGCCCGGATGGCGCCCATCATGGCGGGCGTGCTGGCGGAGCGGGGCTCCTCGGCCCTGGTGTTCCGCGGCGACGACGGCCTGGACGAGCTGACCACGACCGCGACCTCCCGGGTGTGGTGGGTGCGCGACGGGCGGGTGCAGGAGCAGGCCTTCGACCCGCGCGACGTGGGCATCGACCTGGTGGACGTCGAGGAGCTGCGGGGCGCGGACGCCTCGTACAACGCGGACGTCGCCCGGCGGCTGCTGGCCGGCGAGACCGGCCCGGTGCGGGAGGCGGTGCTGCTGAACTCGGCCGCCGCCCTGGTCGCCGTCGACCCGGGCAGCGGCTCCCTGGAGGAGCAGATCCGGGCGGGCATCGAGCGGGCCGCCGAAGCCATCGACTCGGGCGCGGCACGGGCCGCCCTGGAGCGGTGGGTGACCGCCAGCAACACCTGACCTGACAGATCGTTTCCGGCCAAGGCCCCGGTCCGGCATACGGACGGGGGCCTTGTGCGTGCAGGATCTTGTGGCAGGATGACTGACCAGGTCACGAGTGACAGCGTTCTGGCCCCGGCTTGCTGTCCGGCAACCCTCCTTCCGTGGCGGGGTGCCCCGGGTGATGACCAGGCCGCGGGCAGCGAGGTCCGCGGCAAGCGCGGATCCCTCGATACCAGGGGTCCTGGTCCTCGAGGAGCGTTTTCCGTGAGCAAGCGAATGCGATAGGGCGACTCCGCCCCTTCTTCACCCTCGGAACCAGGGCCCCTTCCCCCCCGCGTACCCGGGCAGCCGCGTGCGCCCCGGCCCGAGCTCCGAGGCATTCCCCGTCCCCCGGCCGGCCGCAGCGCCGTACCCGCGGACGGGTGACATCCGAAGCCATTCCGCCCTGCCTGCCGGGAGATACCGCCATGTCCGCATTCCTGAACGCCGCCGTCGCCGACGCCTCCGTCACCGTCTCCACCGCCGCCGCCTGCGGCGCCGATGCCGGGGGTGCCGACTGCGCCGGGCCGCTGCCCGTCCTCGGCCGGGACGTCACCGTCCCGCTCGTCACCGGCGGCGAGGTCACCTACGCGGCCCTCGACTACGCCGCCAGCGCCCCCGCCCTCCAGCGCGTCTGGGACGACGTGGCCGCCTACGCCCCCTACTACGGCAGCGTGCACCGCGGGGCGGGCTACCTCTCGCAGCTCTCCACCGACCTCTTCGAGCAGAGCCGGGCCGCGGTCGCCGCGTTCCTGGACTGCCGTCCGTCCGATCAGGTGGTCTTCACCCGGTCCACCACCGACTCCCTCAACCTGCTCGCCGCGGCCCTGCCCGCCGACTGCCGGGTCTTCGTCTTCGAGACCGAGCACCACGCCTCGCTGCTGCCGTGGGACGGCGCGCAGGTCACGTACCTCGACGCGCCGCGCACCCCCGACGAGGCCGTGGCCACCCTGGAGCGGGCCCTCGCCGACCGCGAGCCCCACGACGCGGCGCTGGTCTGCGTCACCGGCGCCTCCAATGTCACCGGTGAACTGTGGCCGGTGCGGGAGCTCGCCGCCGCCGCGCACGCCCACGGCGCCCGGATCGTCCTCGACGCCGCCCAGCTGGCCCCCCACCATCACGTCTCCGTCCGGGACCTCGACGTGGACTGGGTGGCCTTCTCCGGGCACAAGCTGTACGCGCCCTTCGGCGCGGGCGTACTGGCCGGCCGGGCCGACTGGCTCCAGCAGGCGCAGCCGTACCTGGCCGGCGGCGGGGCCTCGCGGACGGTCGCCCGCCGCGAGGACGGCGGTGTCGACGTCGAGTGGCACACCACGGCCGCCCGCCACGAGGCCGGCTCCCCCAACGTCATCGGCGTCTACGCCATCGCCTCCGCCTGCCGCGCCCTGACCGAGGCGGGCTTCGACCGGCTCGTCGCCCGCGAGCGCGAGCTGATCGCGCAGGTTCGTGCGGGCCTCGCCGACACCCCGCAGGTCCGGATCCTCTCCCTGTTCGGGGACGACGCCCCGCGCGTCGGCGTCATCTCCTTCGTGGTGGAGGGCTGGAACAGCTCCCACTTCGCCGCCGCCCTGTCGGCCGAGTACGGCATCGGGGTCCGCGACGGCCTGTTCTGCGCGCACCCGCTGGTGCGCACCCTGCTCGGCAGCGCCCCGCAGGAGCCCGGCGAGTGCGGGGCCCCGGAGGCGCAGCCGGGGGAGAAGTCGCTGAACGCGATCCGCGTGAGCTTCGGCGCCGGGACCCCGGACGAGCACGTGGAGCGGTTCGTCCGCGCGGTCCGGGAGCTCGTCACCGAGGGCGCGAAGTGGCAGTACCGCACGGAGGAGGGCCGCTGCGTCCCGGCCGTGTGACAGGCTCGGTGACCATGACGCACACGACCTACTGGGACCCGCTGCCGACCGTCCGGGCAGCCGCCGGACACCCGCTGCCGCAGTGGACCCCCGGCTGCGGTCTCGTCGCCGCGGACTGGTCGGCAGCCGTGCCCGGCCGGTGGGAGAAGCGCAGCTGGCGAGACGTCCCCGGGCCGTTCTACGCGGCCGACACCGACACCTGCTGGACCGGCCGGCTGTGCGCGCCCGGTCACGTGATGTACGACGACGAGTACGGGCAGGAGTTCGTCTACCGCCAGCCGCGCACGCAGCAGGAGACCTACGACCTGCTGTGCGCCGCGGAGTGCGACCCTTTCGCCGGATACGGAGCCGACGGGGACGCGTACTGGACCCCTGAGCTGGTCAGGGACTGGTGGCGGGAACGGGGACGGGTCCGCGAGTGGGCCGCGCGCATCGAGCGCACCTGGTCCGTGTCCACGAACGAGTACGAGCGGGAGGCGGCCGGCGGGGCGCGGGCGTACCTCGCCCACATCGACGGGGACCTCGCGGACTACCTGCGCGGCTACCTGTTCTGGCTCGCCGAGCGCCGCCCGGCAGGGCCCGGGGAGGCCCTGCCGCGGCTCTGAGGCCGGGGCGCGGTCCGGGGGCGGCAGCCGGCGGGCTGGGGCTCCAGCGGCGGCAGCGGCGGCAGGGGCGGCTAGGCGTCCAGGCCGATGGCGAAGGCCGCTTCCAGGTCGTGCTGGGAGTAGGTGCGGAACGCCACGTGCGTGTCCGTCGCCTCCACGCCCGGGATCTTGCTGATGCGGCCCGGGATGATGTCCGCCAGGTCGTCGTGGCGGGCCACGCGCACCAGGGCGATGAGGTCGTACGTCCCCGTGACGGAGTAGACCTCGCTGACGTTGTCCAGCGACGCGATGGACTCGGCGATCTCGGGGATGCGGTCCACGCTGGTCTTGATGAGCACGATCGCGGTGATCATGGCTGGCTGTCTCCCTCGGTGGCCGTCGCTGATCGCCTCACTCTAGTCGTACGCCGGTAGCGCGCCCATGCGTGGACGAAGCCGAGGGAGAAGCCCACCAGGTGCGCCAGGTACGCCACCCCGGGTCCGCTGTCCGCCCGGTGCGCCGCCGCCCACTGGAGGGCGAACCAGAACAGCAGCACGAGCCACGCGGGGAACCGCAGCGGCAGGAAGAACAGGAAGGGGAACAGGCTCGTCACCCGGGCGCGCGGGAACAGGTACAGGAACGCGCCCAGCACCGCCGAGATCGCGCCGGAGGCCCCGACGAGCGTCTCCCCGGAGGCGGCGTTGGCCGCCGCGTACGCCGCCAGCGCGAGGTAGCCCGTGCAGACGTAGAAGCAGAGGAAGGCGGCGCGGCCCATCCGCTCCTCCGCCATCGCCCCGAAGACGTGGAGGAAGAGCAGGTTGCCGAGCAGGTGCAGCCAGCTGCCGTGGACGAACAGGGCGGTCAGCGGGGTCAGCAGCGCCCGCACGGACCCCCCGAACAGTTCGTCCGGGACCACGCCCCAGTGCCGGAAGTACGCGGTCCCCGTCTCCAGCAGCCGCTCGCCGGTCCCGTACGACGGGTTCAGGCCCGAGGCGGGGCCGAGCAGGAACACCGCACAGCAGGCGGCGATCAGCGCATGGGTGACCACCGGGCCCCGGGCGGCCTCGCGCACGGCCGGCCACTTTACGATCATGCGATTGAGCATGACCCGACCGGCCCCTTCCCATGCCCCGGCAGGCCGTAGGGTTACGTGCTGCGGACCGCCGATTCCCGCAGACGGCGGCTTTAATTGAAAGAGCTACGAAGGAGAGTGCGGCCTGATGACGGTTCCCCTGCCGACCGACGGCACACGGTGGCGCTGCGCGCTGTGCGGCAACCTCACGCGTTTCGACGTCACTCGTTCGTCGAAGGTCGTGGAGTACGTCCACCTGGATCTTGCCGGGGAGCCCAAGGTCGAGGAGCGCGAGGTGGTCAGTGAGACCATCGAGTCGGTCCGCTGCCGCTGGTGCAACGCGGTGGACCGGATCGAACTTGTGGACAGGCCGGGCGCGGACTCCTGACGGAGCCGCGCCCCACCGAGAAGAACACGGTAGGGGTGACGGATTGTGGAGCCAGGAAGCGGCGCTGACCCGGCCGGTGCGGCCGGCGACGCCGCCGAGGTGCTCGACCGCCCGCTGCCGGAGGGCGTGCGGCGCCGGGTCGTCGCGCTCGTCTCGGACGCCTTCGGCGGACTGACGGTCGCGGACCTCCCGGGACAGCTGCGCCAGTACGCCCGGTTCACCCCGAGTCGGCGCGCCAAGTTCGCGGGCAACGCCATGGCCGCGGCGGTGGAGACGGACGCCGTCTTCCGCGGGCGCGTCGCCGAGAAGGTGCGCGAGGCCCATGCGGAGCTGGCGGGGGCGCTGGAGTCCGGCGCCCCGCCCGCGGCCGCCGACCCGCTGGACGTGGCCGCCGCCGCGTACATCCTGCGGCCGGCGGGCTGGGTGAAGCTGGTGGCCGCCGCGGGCGAGGAGGCGCAGCGCGCCGACGCCGAGCGGGCGGACGAGGAGGCCCGGCGCGAAGTGGACCGGCTCCGCGAGGAGCTCGCCCACGTACGGGACCTCCAGCGGCACGGCGGTGAGCAGGTGCGCGGCGAGCTGGAGGCGGCCCGGAAGGAAGCCGAATCGCTTCAGCGCAAGCTGCGCAGCGCCCTGAGCGACGTCAAGCGGGGCGAGGCGGCCCTGCGCAAGCTCACCGCCGAGATCGAGGGCATCCGTGCCGAGGCGGCCGCGCAGGTGGCGGCCGCCGAGAGCGAGACGCGCCGGCTCAAGTCCCGCCTGGCGGAGGCCGAGGCGGCGCTGGAGACCTCCCGCCGGGCCGCCCGCGAGGGCCGCAGCATCGAGGACATGCGGCTGCGGCTGCTGCTGGACACGGTGCTGGACGCGGCCCAGGGGCTGCGCCGGGAGCTGGCGCTGCCGCCGGTGTCGACGCGGCCCGCCGAGACGGTGGCCGCGGTGGAGCCGGGGCGCATGAGTCCCAAGGACATCGCGGCGCGGGCGCTGTCGGAGACCGATCCGGCGCTGCTGGACCAGTTGCTGGCGCTGCCTCAGGTGCACCTGGTCATCGACGGCTACAACGTGACCAAGACCGGCTATCCGACGATGCCGCTGGAGAAGCAGCGGCTGCGGCTGCTGGGCGGGCTGTCGATGCTGGCCGCGCAGACCGGCGCGGAGATGACCTGCGTCTTCGACGGGGCGGAGCTGGCCGCGCCGGTGCTGCTCGCGCCGCCGCGCGGGGTGCGGGTGCTGTTCTCCAAGCCGGGCGTCACGGCGGACGAGCTGATCCGCCAGCTGGTGCGGGCGGAGCCGCCGGGCCGGCCGGTGGTCGTCGTCTCGACGGACCGCGAGGTGGCCGACGGGGTGGCGAAGGCCGGAGCCCGGCCCGTGACGTCCGCTTTGCTCCTGAAGCGGCTTTCGCGAGTTTCCTAACTCCTCGGTGGAATGCCCGATTTCGTCGCGTCGCCGGGGAACGTACCGTCAACCCGTCGGCACGGAGCGTGCGCTGAAGGTAAAGAACCTGGTCGGGGGCCGGGTTTTTTCCCGAGGGGGTTTGAAGTGATCACACCGGGCTCACTAGGGTCTGCTCAAACCTTCGTGCGGTAGATCACTCATTCGGGGTGTCGGCGGAGGTGTCGCCGGCTTGCGCGCGCGTGGCGCGCCCCTCCTCCCGGCGGTGCGAGTAAAGGAGCCCGGCTCGTGGCGTCCCACCGTCGACCCAAGCCGCCGAACCGCGCCCGGGTGACCGTGCTCACCGCAACGGCTGCCGCAGCCGTCGCACTCTCCGCGCACAGCGCCTCCGCAGCGCCCAACCAGCCGAGCAAGGACGAGGTCAAGGCCAAGGTCGACGCCCTCTACGAGGAGGCCGAGCAGGCCACCGAGAAGTCCAACCAGGCCAAGGAGCGCCAGGAGAAGCTCGAGAAGGAGATAGACCGGCTCCAGGACCAGGTCGCCCGCGGCCAGGAGGAGCTCAACCAGCTGCGCTCCACGCTCGGTTCCATGGCCAGCGCCCAGTACCGCACCGGCGGCATGGACCAGTCCGTCGCCCTCTTCCTCTCCGGCGACCCCGAGACCTACCTCGACAAGGCCTCCACCCTCCAGCAGCTGACGGGCAAGCAGGTCGAGGCCGTCCAGAAGATCCAGGCCAAGCAGCGCAGCCTCGCGCAGCAGCGCCAGGAGGCCGCCGGAAAGCTCGCCGACCTCGACGCCACCCGCAAGGAGCTCGGCGAGAAGAAGAAGGCCTCGCAGGACAAGCTCGCCGAAGCCCAGTCCCTCCTCAACACGCTGACCGCGCAGCAGCGCCAGCAGCTCAAGGACGAGGACAGCCGCGCCAGCCGGAGCGAGAGCGAACGCGCCGACCTCGGCAGCGTCAAGGCCTCCGGCCGGGCCGGCGCCGCCCTGGAGGCGGCCAAGACCAAGCTGGGCTACGCGTACGTCTCCGGCGCCACCGGCCCCAGCGCCTTCGACTGCTCCGGGCTGACGCAGTGGGCGTACAAGCAGGCGGGCGTCAGCATCTCGCGCACCACGTACACCCAGGTCAACGACGGCACCCGCATTGGCCGCAGCCAGCTCCAGCCCGGCGACCTGGTGTTCTTCTACTCCGACCTGCACCACGTCGGCCTGTACGCCGGCAACGGGACCGTGCTGCACGCCTCGAACCCGCGCGGCGGCATCAAGTACGAATCGATCAACAACATGCCGTTCCAGTTCGGCGTCCGCGTCTGACGCCATCCGGACCCGTCCGGCGCCGACACCGCGTGACCGCGCGCGACACCGCCCGTCCGGGCGAATTGCGCGGCCCCGCCCTGACCGCGCGCCCCGCCCATGACCTGCGTCTGAGGCGGGGCGCGGGCATGTGCGGGCCGCGGCGGTCGTTGGCCGACGGGTAGCCGCGCGGCTACTGTCTGCCAGCGCGGAATCCGGCACGCGGCCGTCCACGGGGGACGGACCCGGTCCCGCGCAGCGAAAGGGAGCGGTTCCGCATGGCGTCCCACCGCCGGTCCGGACCCGGCAGCCTCGACCGGAACACCAGGGTCGGCATGCTGGCCGCGGCCGCCGCCGCAGCGGCCGCCGCCGCCGTCACCGGGGTCCCCGCGAGCGCCGCGCCGGCCCTCCCGAAGGAGCCCTCGGCCACCGTCCGCGCCCAGGTCGACCGGCTCTTCGAGGAGGCCGAGCAGGCCACCGAACGCTTCAACGAGGCGGGGGAGCGCGCCGACCGGCTCCGCACCGGGATCGCCCGCGTCCAGGACCGGCTGGCCCGCGGCCAGGACCGCATCAACACCATGCGCGGCCTCCTCGGCGCCTTCGCCGGAGCCCAGTACCGCTCCGGCGGCATCGACCCCTCCGTCCAGCTGATGCTGGCCGAGGACCCGGGCGAATACCTCGACAAGGCCGCCACCCTCGGCCGGCTGACCGACCACCAGGCCCGCCAGCTCGACGAACTGCGCGAGGAGCAGCGGCGGCTCGGCCGGCAGCGCGGCGAGGCCGCGCAGAAGCTCGCCGAACTCGAGGCCGTACGGGCCGACGCGGCCCGGCAGAAGCGCGTCGTCACCGCGAAGCTCGCCGCCGCCCGGCAACTGCTCAACGAGATGCCCGCGCAGGAGCGGGCCGACTTCGAACGGGCCTCCCGCTCCGACGGCCGCGACGGCACGCTGCCCGACCTGCCCGCGGCCGGCTCCCCCGGCCCCGCCTCCGGCCGCGCCGCGGCGGCCGTGCGCGCCGCCCGCTCCGCCGTGGGCCGGCCGTACATCTGGGGCTCCACGGGCCCCTCCGGCTTCGACTGCTCCGGGCTGATGGTGTGGTCGTACCGGCAGGCGGGCGTCTCCCTGCCGCGCACCTCCCAGGCCCAGCGGTACGCCGGCCGCCAGGTCCCGCTGTCCGAGGCCCGGCCGGGGGACCTGGTGACCTACCGCTCCGACGCCAGCCACGTCGGCATGTACGTCGGCAACGGCCGGGTGGTGCACGCCCCGTACCCGGGGGCCCGGGTGCGCTACGACCCCGTCGGCATGATGCCGGTGTCCTCGGTCACCCGCCCCTGAGCGAGGCCCCGGCTAGGATCGGCGGATGCCCCCGCTCCGCCGAGCCGCCCTACCGCTGCCGCTGTTGCCGCTGGTGCCGCGGTTCGCGCTGCCGGTGGGCGTGCTTCTCTGCGTGCTGGTGTGCGGGCTCGTCGGCGGGCTGCTCGCCGGCTGCACCGCGCCCGCGCCGCGCGACACCGCCGACCGGGACATCCGCGCCGCCGTCGCCGCCTGGGCGCGGCGGCCGCCCGCCGAGCTCGCCGCGATCCCGCTGGACGGCTGGGCGTACCAGGTCACCGGCGTCCGGCGGGACGGGGCGCGGGCGGCCACCGCCGCCGCCGAACTGCGCTACCGGCTCTCCGGCCACGACACCGCCGCGGCCGGCTCCGCCCGAGAAGTACGGCTGAGCCTGGCCGGCGGACGGTGGCGGGTCACCGGCGACGCCCCCGCCCCCGGGGCCCCGCCGCAGCTGTGGGACCAGGGGCCGGTGGCCGTGGTCCGGGGCGCGCACAGCCTCGTGCTCGGCTCCGGCCCGGGCGGGCAGGCCCTGTCCGCGGTCGCGGCCGAGGCCGACCGGGCGGTGCCCGCGGTGAACGCCGCCTGGCCGCGGCCGTGGGCCGGGCGGGTCGTCGTGCTCGTACCCGGCTCGGTGGACGCGATGGCGGCCCTGCTGGGGCGGCCCGCCGCCGAGTACCGGGGCATGGCCGCGGTGACCACCGGCAGCGTCGGCGGCGGCCCCGCCCCCGCCGACCGGATCGTCGTCAACCCGGACGGGTACGCCGAACTCACCGCGGAAGGCCGCGCCGTCGTCCTCACGCACGAGGCCACCCATGTGGCCACCCGCCAGGCGACCTCGGCCACGACCCCGCTGTGGCTCTCGGAGGGCTTCGCCGACTGGGCGGCGTACCGCGGCGCCGACCCCGCCCCCGAACGGGCCGCACCCGCCCTCGGCCGGGCGGTACGGCGCGCGGAGCCACCCGCGCGGCTGCCGCGGAACGAGGACTTCGCCTTCGGCGGCGACCCGGAGGCCCTCGCCCGGGCTTACGAGGGCGCCTGGCTGGCCTGCCGGCTCGTCGCGCGCCGGTGGGGCGACGCGGCCCTCGTCGACCTGTACGCCCGCGCGGGCCGCGAGCCGCTCCCGATCGCCCTGCGGGAGGCCCTCGGCACGGACGAAGCCGCCCTGACCGGGGCCTGGCGGGACTCCCTGCACACCGGTCCGGGCGCGGCCGCCCCGACGCCGTAGGCGGTCGCGGGCCCCGTTCCCGACGGCAGCGGCAGGGCCCGCCGACCGGTCCGGTACTGTCGGCAGGCGATGCACAAGACCCTGATCGTGACCAACGACTTCCCGCCGCGACCGGGCGGCATCCAGGCCTTCCTGCACAACATGGCACTGCGCCTGGACCCCGACCGGATCGTCGTCTACGCCTCCACCTGGAAGCACAGCGCGGAGGGCCGCGAGGCCACCGCCGCCTTCGACGCCGAGCAGCCGTTCCCGGTCGTGCGCGACCGGACGACCATGCTGCTGCCGACGCCGCGCGTGACCCGCCGGGCCGTCGGGCTGCTGCGCGAACACGGATGCGAGTCGGTGTGGTTCGGGGCCGCCGCCCCGCTCGGCCTGATGGGGCCGGCACTGCGGCGGGCCGGGGCGCGGCGGATCGCGGCCACCACGCACGGGCACGAGGCCGGCTGGGCGCAGCTGCCCGCGGCGCGGCAGCTGCTGCGCCGGATCGGCGAGGGCACGGACACCCTGACCTACCTGGGGGAGTACACGCGCTCCCGCATCGCCTCGGCGCTGACCGGTGCGGCGGCTGACCGGATGGTCCAACTGCCGCCCGGCGTGGACGAGAAGACCTTCCACCCCGGGTCGGGCGGCGACGAGATCCGGGCCCGGCTGGGGCTCTCCGACCGCCCGGTGGTGGTGTGCGTGTCGCGCCTGGTCCCGAGGAAGGGGCAGGACACCCTGATCCGGGCGATGCCGCGGATCCTGGCGGCGGTGCCGGACGCGGTGCTGCTGATCGTCGGCGGCGGGCCGTACGAGGCCGACCTGCGGCGGCTCGCCGCCGAGACGGGGATCGCGGAGTCGGTGGTCTTCACGGGGGCGGTCCCGTGGTCCGAACTCCCGGCGCACTACGGGGCGGGCGACGTCTTCGCCATGCCGTGCCGGACCCGGCGGGGCGGGCTGGACGTGGAAGGCCTCGGCATCGTCTACCTGGAGGCCTCGGCGACCGGTCTGCCGGTGGTCGCCGGGGACTCCGGCGGTGCGCCGGACGCGGTGCTGGACGGCGAGACCGGGTGGGTGGTCCGGGGCGGCGACCCCGGCGACGCGGCGGACCGCATCACGGCCCTCCTCCGGGACCCGGAGCTGCGCCGCCGCATGGGCGAGCGCGGCCGCGCCTGGGTGGAAGAGCGGTGGCGCTGGGACCTCCTGGCCGACCGCCTCCGCGACCTCCTCTAGCCATCGCCGCTGCCGCTGCCGCTGCCGCTGCCCGTTCCCGGATCCGGGGCTCCGCCCCGGATCCCCGTTCCGCTCGCACCGAAGCCCCGGGCCGGCAGTGGTCGCTCGCGCAGTTCCCCCTGCCCCCGACGGGGTGCAATGGCCGGACTCCGCCCATAATGCCGGCATGAATCCCGACTTGACGCGCCGTCACTTCCTCGGCGTCGGCGCCCTCCAGACCGCCGCAGCCCTCGGCTTCACCCGCATCGGTTCCGGCTCCGCCGCCGCGGCCGAACCCCCCGCCGCGCAGTACGCCCCCGCCATCGTCGTCGGCTCCGGCTACGGCGCGGCCGTGGCAGCCCTCCGCCTCGGGCAGGCCGGCATCCGCACCGTCGTCCTCGAGATGGGCCGGCTGTGGAACACCCCCGGCCCCGACGGCAAGGTCTTCCCCTCCACCTCGGCCCCCGACCACCGGTCCATGTGGTTTCGCACCCGCACCGAGGCCCCGCTCGCGACCTTCCTCTGGCTCGACGTCGTCAACCGGGACATCAGCCCCTATCCCGGCGTCCTCGACCGCGTGCACCACGGCGACATGTCCGTCTTCGTCGGGCGCGGCGTCGGCGGCGGATCCCTCGTCAACGGCGGCATGGCGCCCACCCCGCGCCGCTCCTACTTCCAGGAGGTGCTGCCCCGCGTCGACGCCGACGAGATGTACGGCACGTACTTCCCCCGCGCCCGCGCGATGCTCGGCGTGAACGACATCGATCCGGCCTGGTTCGAATCCACCGACTGGTACCGCTTCGCCCGGGTCTCCCGCAAGCACGCCCACCGCACCGGCCTGCGGACCGTCTTCGTGCCCAACGTGTACGACTTCGGGTACATGCAGCAGGAGGCGGCCGGCACCGCACCCCGCTCCGCCCTCGCCGGCGAGGTCATCTACGGCAACAACCACGGCAAGAAGAGCCTCGACAAGACCTACCTGGCGGCCGCCCTCGGCACCGGGAACGTCACCATCGAGACCCTCCAGCGCGTGGTCGGCGTACGGCAGGAGCCGGACGGCGGCTACGTGCTCACCGTGCACGGCAGCGACCTGTCCGGGCGGGTCACCCAGGTCCGCGAACTCGGCTGCCGGCAGCTCTTCCTCGGCGCCGGGAGCCTCGGCACCACCGAGATCCTGCTGCGCGCCCGCGAACGCGGCACCCTGCCCGCGCTCAGCGAGCGGGTCGGCCACGGCTGGGGCCCCAACGGCAACGTCATGACCGCCCGCGCCAACCACCTCTGGGACACCGTCGGGGCCTCCCAGTCCACCATGCCCGCCCTCGGCATCGACGACTGGGACAACCCCGCGAACCCGGTCTTCGCGGAGATCGCCCCGCTGCCGATGGGCATCGAGCACTGGGTCTCGATGTACCTGGCCATCACGAAGAACCCCGAGCGCGGCCACTTCACGTACGACCCGGCCACCGACTCGGCGCGGCTGCAGTGGCGGCGCGAGCAGAACACGCCCGCCGTGGGCGCCGTCAAGAGCCTCTTCGACCGGATCAACCGGGCCAACGCCACGATCTACCGGTACGACCTGTTCGGCGAGAACAAGCCCTTCGCCGACACCTTCACCTACCACCCGCTCGGCGGCTGCGTCCTCGGCGAGGCGACCGACGAGCACGGCCGCGCCAAGGGGTACCGGGGCCTGTACGTCGTCGACGGCTCGCTCGTCCCCGGGTCCCTCGGCGTGAACCCGTTCGTCACCATCACCGCCCTCGCGGAACGCAACATGGCCCGGATCCTCGCCGAGGACCCCCGCTGACGCGCAGCGGGCGGACCGGCGGGGACCCGGGCCAAGAGGCGGGGCCGAGGGCTCAGGAGGTGTAGAGCGCCTCGATCTCGTGGGCGAAGTCCTTCGCCACCACGTTGCGCTTCAGCTTCAGCGACGGCGTGATGTGGCCCGACTCCTCCGTGAACTGGGAGGGCAGAATGCGGAATTTCCGCACCGATTCCGCCTTGGAGACCACCGCATTGCCGTCGTCCACGGCCTTCTGGACGGCGGCGACGAGGTCCGCGTCCTCGCGCAGGTCCGCCGCCGTCGAACCGGCCGGCTTGCCGTTCTCCGCGGCCCAGCGGCCGAGGAACTCCTCGTCGATGGTGATCAGCGCCGCCACGAACGGCCGCGCGTCGCCGACCACCATGCACTCCGCGACCAGCGCGTGCGCCCGGATCCGGTCCTCGATCACCGCGGGGGCGACGTTCTTGCCGCCGGCCGTGACGATGAGCTCCTTCTTGCGCCCGGTGATCGTGAGGTAGCCGTCCTCGTCGAGGGTGCCGACGTCGCCGGTGTGGAACCAGCCGTCGGTGAGGGCCTCTGCGGTGGCCGCCTCGTTCTGCCAGTAGCCCTGGAACACCTGCTCGCCGTGCAGGAGCACCTCGCCGTCGTCCGCGATCCGCACCACAGAGCCGGGCAGCGGCTGGCCGACCGAGCCGATCTTCGGCCGGTCCCACGGGTTGAACGCCGTCGCCGCGCAGGACTCCGTCAGGCCGTAGCCCTCCAGCACCGTGAAGCCGATGCCGCGGAAGAAGTGGCCGAGGCGCTCGCCGAGCGGGGCGCCGCCGGAGATCGCGTACTCGCCGCGCCCGCCGAGGACCGCGTGCAGCTTGCGGTAGACCAGCTTCGAGAACAGCTTGTGCTTCAGCCGCAGGCCGAAGGACGGGCCCGCCGGGGTGTCCAGCGCCCGGCTGTACGCGATGGCCGTCTCGGCGGCCGCGTCGAAGATCCGGCCCTTGCCGTCGGCCTGGGCCTTGGCACGTGCCGAGTTGTAGACCTTCTCGAAGACGCGCGGCACGCCGAGGATCAGCGTCGGCCGGAAGGACTGGAGCTCGTCGGTCAGGTTCTTGATGTCCGGTACGCAGCCCAGGCGGATCGGCGCCAGCACGGCCGCCACCTCCACCAGGCGCCCGAAGACGTGCGCGGCCGGCAGGAACAGCAGCACCGAGCACTCGCCCGTGCGGAACAGCGGGCTCAGCCGCTCCACCACGTTGCCGCACTCGGCGAAGAAGTTGCGGTGGGTCAGCACACAGCCCTTGGGGCGGCCGGTGGTGCCCGAGGTGTACACGATGGTGGCCGGGTCGTCGGCGTTCGCCAGCGAGCTGCGCTCGTCGACCTCGGCGTCGGAGATCCCGGCACCCGCGGCCTTCAGCGCCTCCGCGGCGCCCTGCTCGATCTCCCAGATCTCGCGCAGCTCCGGCAGCCGGTCGCGCAGCGAGGCCACGGCGCCGCTGTGGCCCGGGCCCTCCACGATCACCGCGACGGCACCGGAGTCGCCGAGGATCCACTGGATCTGCTCCGGCGAGCTGGTCTCGTACACGGGGACGGTGACGCCGCCCGCGGTCCAGATCGCGAAGTCGAACAGCACCCACTCGTAGCGGGTGCGGGAGATCAGGCCCACCCGGTCGCCGGGCCGGACGCCGGCGGCGATCAGGCCCTTGGCGGTGGCGCGGACCTCGGCGAGGAACTCCTTCGCCGTGACGTCCTCCCACCGGCCGCCGGCCTTGCGCCCCATGACGGCGGTGTCGGGGTGCTGCGCGGCGTTGCGTCGGATGAGATCCGTCAGGTTCCCGTCCGACGGGACCTCGTACAGGGCCGGAAGGCTGAACTCGCGCAAGACAACTGCTCCTCTGGGCGCCATCGCCACCGTGTGGACCGACCGGACGTTACCCACCGGTAGTGGGTTCCGATAGAGGGAACCGGCCAGATGTTCCGTGCGTCACATGACGCGGCACTGCTCTGCCGACATTAGTCGACCGAGTCAACGACTCGGAAGTAACCGCAGGTAGGGCCGCTGGTGACACCCCCTCTACCCGCGCTCCTCCCGCCCCCCTAGGGTGGCCCCATGGGTGGCAGCACAGGTGGCAGGAAAAGCGGTACGCGCGTTCACGTCGTCAGCGACGTCCACGGCAACACCGAGGCCCTCGCGCGCGCCGGGGACGGTGCCGACGCACTGATCTGCCTCGGCGACCTCATCCTCTTCCTCGACTACGCCGACCACTCCCGCGGCATCTTCCCCGACCTCTTCGGCATCGAGAACGCCGACCGGATCGTCGAACTGCGCACCGCCCGCCGCTTCGAGGAGGCCCGCGCCTTCGGCCGCCGCCTCTGGCAGGGCCTGGACCGGGAACGGCTGATCGAGGAGGCGGTGCGCCGCCAGTACGCCGAGATGTTCCCCGCGTTCCCGCAGCCCACGTACGCCACCTACGGCAACGTCGACATGCCGGGCCTGTGGCACGAGTACGCCGGCCCGGGCACCACCGTCCTCGACGGCCAGCGCGTGGAGATCGGCGGTCGCGTCTTCGGCTTCGTCGGCGGCGGCCTGCCCTCCCCGATGCGCACCCCGTACGAGATCGACGAGGAGGAGTACGCCGCCAAGGTCGAGGCCCTGGGGGAGGTGGACGTGCTGTGCTCGCACATCCCGCCGGAGGTCCCCGAACTCTGCTACGACACCGTCGCCCGCCGCTTCGAGCGGGGCAGCGAGGCCCTGCTCGCCGCGATCCGCCGCACACGGCCGCGGTTCGCCCTCTTCGGGCACGTGCACCAGCCGCTTGCCCGGCGGATGCGGATCGGCGGCACGGAGTGCGTGAACGTCGGTCACTTCGCCGCCACCGGAAGGCCCTGGGCCATGGAGTGGTGACCTCCGCACGCACGGTAGCCTGCACGCGGCGGCCGCAGGCCGCACACATCCTCGAAATCCCCCAGCCACCGCTGGGAGGTGCCCCCAGTCCCGGAGGAGCGACCGCGATGGCGGAACACACCAGCTCGAGCATCACGATCGATGCGGCGCCGGCCGACGTCATGGCCGTGATCGCCGACTTCGCCCGCTACCCCGAGTGGACCGGTGAGGTGAAGGAGGCCGAGGTGCTGTCGACGGACTCCGAGGGCCGCGCGGAAAAGGTCCGCCTCCTCCTCGACGCCGGTGCGATCAAGGACGACCACACCCTCGCCTACACCTGGAAGGGCACGGACGAGGTCAGCTGGACCCTCGAGAAGTCCCAGATGCTGCGCCAGCTCGACGGCTCCTACCGGCTCGCCCCGATCGGCGGCGGCACCCGCACCGAGGTCACCTACCAGCTGACCGTGGACGTCAAGATCCCCATGCTCGGCATGATCAAGCGCAAGGCCGAGAAGGTCATCATCGACCGGGCCCTGGCCGGCCTGAAGAAGCGCGTCGAATCGACCGAGTCGGCCTGATCCGCGTGCACACCCTGCTCGTCACCGGCCCCGGCGGAGCCGGGCGGACCACCGTCGCCGCGGCCACCGCGGCCGCCGCCGCCCGGGCCGGGCAGCGGGTGCTGCTGCTGTCCGGCGACCCCGCGCCCTGCGCCGGCTCGGCCGACCCCGTCGCCGCATTCGCCGGGGAACCCGCCGGCGAGCCCGTCGAGGTCGCCCCCGGGCTGACCGCGGTGCCCGCCGGCGGGATCCTGGTGGCCCGCGTCGACTCCGGCGGGGAGTTCCGCGCCGAGCTGGCCGCCCTCCAGGAACGCGGCTCCGCCCTCCTCGGCATGCTCGGCTCCCGCCCGCTCGGGGCCGAGGAGCTCACCGAGCTGCCCGGTGCCGAGCAGTTCGCCCTGCTGCGCGCCCTGCGGCGGGCCGCCGCCGCGCCCGGCACCGACCTCGTCGTCGTCGACCTGCCCCCGCTGCACCAGGCCCTGGCCGCCCTCGCCCTGCCCGGGCAGCTGCGCCGCTACCTGGCCCGGCTGCTCCCCGCCGAACGGCAGGCCGCGCGCGCCCTGCGCCCCGTACTGGCCCAGCTGGCCGGCGTTCCCATGCCCGCCCAGTGGCTGTACGAGGCCGCCGCCCGCTGGGACGAGGAGCTGGCCGCCGTCCAGCGGGTCGTCGAGGCCGACACCACCTCCCTGCGGCTCGTCGCCGAACCGGGACCGGCCGCCGACGCCTCGCTGCGGACCGGGCTGCTCGGGGCCGCCCTCCTCCGGCTGCCCGTCGGCGGGATCGTCGCCAACCGCATGGTGCCGCAGGGCTCGCCGGACCCCTGGCTCGCCGGGCTCGCCGCCGAGCAGGAGAAGTACGCCGCCCAGTGGGCCGCCGACACCGGCCGGCCCCTGGTCCCGCTGCCCCACCTCGGCCGCGCCCCCCGCGGCCCCGAGGACCTGGCGCGGCTCGCCGGGGCCCCCGGGCTCGTACCGGACGCCCCGCCGGCCCGCCGCGACTGGGCCGTCGAGGACCGGCTCGCCGAGGACGGGGTACTCGTCTGGGCGGTTCCGCTGCCCGGCGCGCACAAGCGCGACCTCGACCTGGTCCGGCGCGGCGACGAGCTGCTGATCGCGGCCGGCCCGCACCGGAGGATCGTTTCCCTGCCGTCCGCGCTGCGCCGCTGCACCGTCACCGGAGCCGCCCTCGCCGACGGCGAGCTGCGCATCCGCTTCACCCCCGACCCGGCGCTGTGGCCGCGCCGGCCCTGAACGGCGTACCCCCGTTCGGGTAACGTCGAAAGCAGTGAAAGCAGTGCACGAAAAGCACTACCGAGCAGTACCAAGCAGTACCGAGCAGTACGCACCGCACCGCATCGCACGTCCCGCAGCTGCCGCAGGAGAGTCCGCCATGAGCGAGGCCACCGACCGTCCCACCGACGACGACGCCTGGGCCACGGCCTGCGCCGAGGACCTCGCCGCCGAGGAGGAGCGCCGCCGCTCCCGGCACGGCGGCACCGGCACCCCGTCCGGGACCGGAACCGCCGCCGAGGAGCTGTTCAAGCTGTTCGAGGCCGTCGCCGACAAGGTCTCCGCCCTGAACAACCCGCCGCTCGGAGCCACCGCCCAGGGCGCGGTGCGGCAGATCGTCGACCAGGCGAAGGCCGCCGCCAAGCCCGTCGTCGAACGCAACCCCGAGGTCTTCGGCCACCTCGCGGCAGCCGGATCCGAGCTCCTCGCCGCCTACCGCTCGGCCGTCGAGGGCCACGAGCGCCGCTGGACCCGCGGCGAAACCGCCCCCGGCCCCGGCCCCGACCAGCCCGCGGGAGACGGTTCGGACCCCCGTGACGAGGGCGGAGCGGGCCCGTCCCAGCGCATCGACCTCGACTGAGACGGCACCGCCCTCGGGTACGGTTGGCCGTGGCGGGGTTTGACCGGAAACCGAGGGACTAATGGGACTCACCATCGGCGTCGACATCGGCGGCACGAAGATCGCGGCCGGCGTGGTCGACGAAGAGGGCACCATCCTTGAGACGTACAAGGTGCCCACCCCGCCGACCGCGGACGGCGTGACGGACGCGATCTGCGCCGCAGTGACCGAAGTCAGCAGCAACCACACCATCGAGGCCGTCGGCATCGGCGCCGCCGGCTACGTGGACGACAAGCGCGCGACCGTACTGTTCGCGCCGAACATCAACTGGCGGCACGAGCCGCTCAAGGACAAGGTCGAGCAGCGCATCGGCCTGCCCGTCGTCGTCGAGAACGACGCGAACTGCGCCGCCTGGGGCGAATACCGCTTCGGCGCCGGCCAGGGCCACGAGGACGTCATCTGCATCACCCTCGGCACCGGCCTCGGCGGCGGCATCATCATCGGCAACAAGCTGCGCCGCGGCCGGTTCGGCGTGGCCGCCGAGTTCGGGCACATCCGGGTCGTCCCCGACGGCCTGCTGTGCGGCTGCGGCAGCCAGGGCTGCTGGGAGCAGTACGCCTCCGGGCGCGCCCTCGTCCGGTACGCCAAGCAGCGCGCCAACGCCACGCCGGAGAACGCGGCCCTGCTGCTCGCCCTCGGCGACGGCACCCCCGAGGGCATCGAGGGCAAGCACATCAGCCAGGCCGCCCGGCAGGGCGACCCGGTGGCCGTCGACTCCTTCCGCGAGCTCGCCCGCTGGGCCGGCGCCGGCCTGGCCGACCTGGCCTCGCTCTTCGACCCCTCGGCGTTCATCGTCGGCGGCGGCGTCTCCGACGAGGGCGACCTCGTCCTCGACCCCATCCGCAAGTCCTTCAAGCGCTGGCTGATCGGCGGCGCCTGGCGCCCGCACGCGCAGGTGCTCGCCGCCCAGCTCGGCGGCAAGGCCGGACTCGTCGGCGCGGCGGACCTGGCCCGCCAGGGCTGAGCCCTCCGCCCTGCGCACCCTGCCCGCCGCGCCCCCTGGGGCACGGCGGGCAGGATGGCTATGTTGCGGGGTATGGACCTGACTTCGCGTTCACGTCTGCCCGCGCGGCCTTCGCAGCCCGCCCGCCCCGTGCTGCCGGACCTGCCCGAGTCCCGTACCGAGGCCGACGGCTCCGCCGTCATCCGCGCCCTCAGCTACAACATCCGCTCCCTGCGCGACGACGAGGACGCCCTGGCCCGGGTGATCCGCGCCTGCGCCCCCGACCTGGTGTTCGTCCAGGAAGCCCCGCGGTTCTTCCGCTGGCGCAAACACGCGGCCCGGCTGGCCGCGAAATGCGACCTGGTGGTCCTGTCGGGCGGTGCGACCGCCGCCGGGCCGCTGCTGCTGTGCTCCCTGCGCGCCTTCGTGGAGCGGACCGAGGACGTGCTGCTCCCGCTCACCCCCGGCCTGCACCGCAGGGGCTTCGCCACCGCCGTGGTCCGCTTCGGGGGTGCCCGGGTCGCCGTACTCAGCGCCCACCTGCCGCTGGACGCCGCCGAGCGGCAGGCCCACGCCGAGGAGCTGCTGGCCCGCCTCGGGGATGCCGGTGCGCCCCACGGGATCGCCGCGGGCGATGTCAACGAGACCCCGGACGGGCCGGCCTTCCGGCGGCTCGCCGGAGCCCTCCAGGACTGCCGGGCGGTGGCGCCGTGGGGCGGCGACCACACCTTCGTGCGGGGCGGGCCGCCGCGGCGGATCGACGCGGTGTTCGCCACGCGGGGGGTGGAGGTGCTGGGCTGTGGTGTCCCGGCGGGGCTGGAGGGGGTTGGGGACGCGGACCTCGCCGCGGCCAGCGATCACCTGCCGGTGCTGGCGGCGCTGCGGCTGCCGGTGGATCCGCCGCGGGCCGTTCTCGGTTGATCGCGCAGTTCCCCGCGCCCCCGGGGCACCGCCGTGCGGGCCGGGGTGTGCGCCCCGGGTGCGGGGCGCCGGGGGCTGAGCGCGCAGTTCCCCGCGCCCCTGCCCGTGCGGGTCGTGGGTGACCGCGCAGTTCCCCGTGCCCCTGGGGTCGTGCCCCTGGCGTGCGGGGTCAGACCACTGCGCCGCGGCCCGGGTCGTCGTCCTCGTCGTCGCCCTGCTGCATGCGGGCGACCAGGGTGGCGAAGCCGCCGAGGAAGCCGCCGATGCCCAGCGTCGTGAGCCACCAGGTCATGTCCCACTGGAGCAGGACGGCCACCAGCAGCAGCACCGGCCCGCCCACCACCGCCAGCCACGCGAACTTCGCCGTCGTGTCGGCCGGCGGCAGCTCCGGCTCGGGCTGCACGAAGTGGCCCTCGTCCGCGTCGTCGGCGTCGTCCGGATCCGCCAGGGAGTGGTCCCGCGGCCCGGACCCGCCCGGGCCCACGCCCGGGGCGAACACCACCGAGCTGCCGAGCGGCGCCGGCGGGGCGTCCTCCTCCGGCTCCTTCGGCGCCCTCGGCTCCTTCGAACCCTTCGGCTCCTTGGAATCCTTCGGCTGCAGCGGCTCCACGTCCTCCTCCGGCAGCATCAGGTTCTCGATCGGGCGGAACGGCCGCGCGCCCGGCGGGTCGGGCGGCTCCTGCCCGTACCCGGCGACGATCGCCGCCCACGCCGCTTCCTCGTCCAGCGGGGGAACGCCCCCCGGGGACTCCTCGTGTTCAGCCACCGCTGGCCGCCCCTTCCCTGCCGACGACACCCTGTGCGAGCCGTCCGACGAACGCGTAGCTGTCCTCGAAGATCCGCTCCGCGTCGTGGTCCAACGTCGCCACGTGGTAGCTCTGTTCCAGCAGCGTCTCGGTGACGTCCGTGGACGAGATCCGCGAGAGGATCCGCGCCGAGTCGACTGGCGGGACGACATGGTCCTGCGGGCTGTGCAGCAGCAGCACCGGCTGGGTCACCTGCGGCAGTTCGCCGTCCACGAGCCGGAGGAACTGCCGGAGCGAGTGCGCGGCCCGGGTCGGGACCCGGTCGTACCCGACCTCCTCCGAGCCCGGCTTGGCGATGTCGCTCGCGATGCCCGGCGTCGACCGCACGAAGTGCCGGGCCACCGGAAGGGCGAACGCCAGCGGGTCGTGCACCTTGTTGGCCGGGTTGACGAGGACGATGCCGCTGATGGCGTCACCGTGCTTCGCCGCCAGGCGCAGGGTCAGCGCCCCGCCCATGGACAGCCCGAACACGAAGACCCGGCTGCACCGGTCCAGCAGCTCGCGCAGTGCCCGGTCCACCTCCGCGTACCAGTCCTGCCACCCGGTGAGCTGCATGTCCTGCCAGCGCGTCCCGTGTCCCGGAAGCAGGGGCAGCGACACGGCCAGGCCCCGCTCGGCGAGATACTCGGCCCACGGGCGCAGCGACTGCGGGGAGCCGGTGAAGCCGTGGCAGAGGAGTACGCCGACCTCTCCGCCCTCGTGGCGGAACGGCTCGGCTCCAGGGAGGACGGGCACCGGGGTCTCCTTCGTCAAGGGGGGCACGGGGGTGCGTAGCGCTGTGTGACTTCACCGTACGCGACCGGAGTGGCACCGACCAGGGCCGTCGGGCGCCCCCGGTGCGAGCCACGGGTTAAGGTCTGTTCGACAGGACACAGGAAGGCTTTCGAGTTGATCTACGGCGCAATGAAGTTCTCCATCGGGGGTTCCCTGAAGCTCGCCTTCAGGCCTTGGGTGGAGGGCCTCGAGAACATTCCCGCCGAGGGGCCGGCGATCCTGGCGAGCAACCACCTGTCCTTCTCGGACTCGTTCTTCCTGCCGGCCGTGCTCGACCGGAAGGTGACCTTCATCGCGAAGGCCGAGTACTTCACCTCCCCGGGCGTGAAGGGCAAGCTGACGGCCGCCTTCTTCAAGGGCGTCGGCCAGCTCCCGGTGGACCGCTCCGGCGCACGCGGGGCCGGCGAGGCCGCCATCAAGAGCGGCATCGAGGTCATCGAGCGCGGGGAGCTGTTCGGTATCTACCCCGAGGGGACGCGTTCACCCGACGGCCGCCTCTACCGCGGCAAGCCCGGCGGCCTGGCCCGCGTGGCCCTGGCCACCGGCGCGCCCGTGATCCCCGTCGCAATGATCGACACGGAGAAGATCCAGCCGCCCGGCAAGGTCGTCCCGAAGCTGATGCGCCCGGGCATCCGGATCGGCAAGCCCCTGGACTTCAGCCGCTACAAGGGCATGGACGGCGACCGCTTCATCCTGCGCTCGGTGACCGACGAGGTCATGTACGAGATCATGAAGCTGTCCGGCCAGGAGTACGTCGACATCTACGCGACGGCGGCCAAGCGCCAGATCGCCGAGGCCGAGAAGGCCGAGAAGGAGGCGGCGAAGGCCGCCAAGGCCGCCGCGGACAAGAACGCGGAGTAGCGCAGCGCACACGAGCAGGCCCGGCCCCCGGCCGGGCCGGGCCGGCGGCGAACGGGGCGGGACCGCCCGCAAGGGGTGGGGAGATGGCGAAACGCGAGCGCGTCGTGCGCATGTCGGTCGAGCAGCCGCTGTGGCGGGCGCTGACCGCCTACCGGCTGATCACCATGGTCTACGCGGTCCTGCTGTTCGCCTCGGCGTACCGCGATTTCGACCGGCCCTGGGTCGCGGCCGGATACCTGGCCTGCCTCGCCGCGTGGACGCTGGCCACCCGGCGCAAGGTGGCCGGCGCCGCCGTGTGCACCAAGCGGTTCCTCGTCGCGGACCTCACCGTCGCCCTCGTCGGGATCCTGCTGACCCCGCTCGCCGACACCCACGAGCGGATCACGGCGGGCGGCCCCACCCTGCCCAGCATCTGGACCGCGGGCGCCGTCCTCGGCTTCGCGCTCAAGGGCGGCTGGCGGTGGGCCTGCGTCGCGTCGAGCTTCGTCGCCGCCGCCAACATCGTCCAGCGCGGCGAGCCCAGCCGCGACACCGTGCACAACGTGCTGCTGGTCTGGGTCGCGTCCGTCGCCATCGGATACGTCGTCGAGGTCGCCCGGGCCAGTGAGGCGACCCTGGCCCGCGCCCTGGAGATCGAGGCCGCCACCCGCGAGCGCGAGCGCCTCGCCCGCGACATCCACGACGGGGTCCTCCAGGTCCTCGCCATGGTCCAGCGGCGCGGCACCGAGCTGGGCGGCGAGGCCGCCGAACTCGGCCGGATGGCCGGGGAGCAGGAGGTCGCGCTGCGCACCCTGGTCTCCAGCGGGCTCGTGCACACCTCCCGGGTCTCCCGCGACGAGTCGCTCGGCGCGCTGGTGGACACGTACGAGGTGGAGGAGCCCGGCGCCGACGAGGGCGAGACGGACCTGCGGACCCTGCTCGCCCCGCACGCCGGCGCAAAGGTGAGCTTCGCCGAGCCGGGCTCGCCCGTCCTGCTGCCGGCGTCCGCGGCACGGGAGCTGGCCGCCGCGGTCGGCGCCGCCCTGGACAATGTGCGCAAGCACGCCGGCGAGGGCGCCCGCGCCTGGATCCTGGTCGAGGACTGGGGCGACGAGGTGATCGTGACCGTCCGCGACGACGGCCCCGGCATCCCGGCCGGCCGCCTCGACCAGGCCGAGGGCGAGGGGCGGATGGGGGTGGCCCTGTCCATCCGCGGCCGGCTGCGCGACCTCGGCGGCACCGCCGAGCTGGTGTCCGTCCCCGGGCAGGGCACCGAAGTGGAACTGAAAGTACCCAGGGGGAGGACCCAGTGACCCAGCCGACGCAGGCGACCCGGCCGATCGGGCAGAACGAGCTCGGCGAGATCAAGGTGATGGTCGTCGACGACCACCCGATGTGGCGGGACGCGGTCGCCCGCGACCTCGCCGCCGCCGGCTTCGACGTGGTCGCCACCGCCGGCGACGGCAACGAGGCCGTGCGCCGCGCCCCCGCCGCCGCCCCGCACGTCCTCGTCCTCGACCTCAACCTGCCCGGCCTGCCCGGTGTGCAGGTCTGCAAGGAGCTCGTCGGCGCCAACCCGGCCCTGCGGGTCCTCGTCCTGTCCGCGAGCGGCGAGCACGCCGATGTCCTGGAAGCGGTCAAGTCCGGTGCCACCGGCTACCTGATGAAGTCCGCCGGCGCCCAGGAGCTGATCGACGCGGTGCGCCGCACGGCCGCCGGCGACCCCGTGTTCACGCCGGGCCTGGCCGGGCTGGTCCTCGGCGAGTACCGGCGGCTGGCCACCGACCCGGTGCCCGCCGCCCCCGACGAGCCGACGGCCCCGCGGCTGACCGACCGGGAGACCGAGGTGCTGCGGCTCGTGGCCAAGGGGCTGTCGTACAAGCAGATCGCGGAGCGGCTCGTCATCTCCCACCGCACGGTGCAGAACCACGTCCAGAACACCCTGGGCAAGCTCCAGTTGCACAACCGGGTGGAGCTCGTCCGGTACGCGATAGAACGCGGGCTCGACGACGCGTAAGCGGTGCCGTACGCCGTACCCACGTCCTCGTACGAGTGAACGGGTGGACGCAACGCCCCGCAATTCCACCGGAATTGCCCCTCCCGGAGCCCTTGGTGTGACCTGTGTCACCACTAGCGTGACCGTCATGCGGGCCGCGCGGCCCTGTGGCGAAGGGAGATTCCATGAAGGTCGGAGTGCTGACCGGCGGCGGCGACTGCCCCGGGCTCAACGCGGTCATCCGGGCCGTCGTCCGCAAGGGCGTGCAGGAGTACGGCTGCGAGTTCGCCGGCTTCAAGGACGGCTGGCGCGGCGCGGTCGAGGGGGACGTCGTCCCGCTCGGCATCCCCGCCGTCCGCGGCATCCTGCCCCGCGGCGGAACGATCCTCGGCTCCTCGCGGACCAACCCGTTCAAGCAGGACGACGGCGTCCGCCGGATCAAGGACACCCTCGCCAAGCACGAGGTCGAGGCGCTCATCGCGATCGGCGGCGAGGACACCCTGGGCGTGGCCGCCAAGCTGTCCGGGGAGTACGGCGTCCCCTGCGTCGGCGTGCCGAAGACCATCGACAACGACCTGTCGGCGACGGACTACACCTTCGGCTTCGACACGGCCGTCGGCATCGCCACCGAGGCCATCGACCGGCTGCACACCACCGCCGAGTCGCACATGCGGGTGCTGGTCGTCGAGGTGATGGGCCGGCACGCCGGCTGGATCGCGCTGCACTCGGGGCTCGCGGGCGGCGCCAACGTCATCCTCATCCCCGAGCAGCGCTTCGACGTCGACCAGGTCTGCGCCTGGGTGGCCTCCCGGTTCAAGGCCAGCTACGCGCCGATCGTGGTGGTCGCGGAAGGGGCCGTGCCCACGGACGGGGAGCTGGTGCTCAAGGACGCCACCACCGACTCCTTCGGGCACGTCCGGCTGTCGGGCGTGGGCGAGTGGCTGGCCAAGGAGATCGAAGGCCGTACGGGCAAGGAGGCCCGGACCACGGTGCTCGGCCACATCCAGCGCGGCGGCACGCCGAGCGCGTTCGACCGGTGGCTCGCGACCCGGTTCGGCCTGCACGCCATCGACGCGGTGCACGACGGCGACTTCGGCACCATGGTCGCCCTCAGGGGGACGGACATCGTGCGCGTACCCCTGGCGGAGGCGACGGCGAAGCTGAAGACGGTGGACCCGGCGCTGTACCGGGAGGCCGGCGTGTTCTTCGGCTGAGCCTGGGCGCACGGGCGGGGCATGGGCCGTATCGTGACAGACGGCCCATGGTCCGTCTTCTCCGTGCAGCGGGAGCGAACGTGGAAATCCTGGCATTCGGCGTGCAGAGCGACGAGAAGCCGCTGCTCGAAAGGGCGTTCGCGGGGCAGCACGACGTGCGCTGCCTGGAGGTCGCCCTCGACGAGGACACCGCCCCCATCGCCGCCGGGTACGAGATCGTGTCGTCCAGCGTGAACGGCGACCTGGGCGGCCGGGTCCTGCGGACGCTCGCCGGCGGCGGGACGAAGATGATCGCCCAGCGGTCCACCGGCTTCAACAACATCGACCTCGACGTCGCACGGCGGCTCGGGCTGACGGTGAGCCGGGTGTCGGCCTACTCCCCGTACGCGGTGGCCGAGTTCGCCTGGGCGCTGGCGCTGGCCGTGAACCGGCGGATCGTCCGCGCCTCCCGCCGCACCCGGGACTTCGACTTCCGCCTCACCGGGCTGATGGGCCGAGACCTGCGCGGCCGCACCGCGGGCGTGCTCGGAACCGGCAGGATCGGCGAGGCCTTCACCCGGATCGCCCACGGCTTCGGCATGAACCTGCTCGGCTGGGACGTCGCGGAGAACCCGGCCTGCCTGGCACTCGGCATGAAGTACGCCGACAAGGACGACCTGTTCCGCTCCGCCGACCTGATCAGCCTGCACCTCCCGCTGTTGGAGGACACGCACCACCTCGTCGACGCGGTCGGGCTGCGGATGATGAAGGACGACGCGATCCTGGTGAACACCAGCCGGGGCGGGCTCGTCGACACGGACGCGCTGGTGGCCGAGCTGCGGGCCGGGCGGTTCACCGGGGTCGGCCTGGACGTCTACGAGGCGGAGGCCGGGATCTTCCACACCGACAGGTCCCTGGAGCCGGTGAAGGACGACACCCTGGCCCGGCTGATCACCTTCCCGAACGTGGTGGTCACCTCCCACCAGGCGTACTACACGCACGAGGCGGTCGGCCAGATCATCGACGCGACGGTCCGCAACGTCGCCGACTACCTGACCGGCCGCACCTCCGAGAACACCCTCTGCCCGCCCCCGGACAGCCCCTGACCGCCCCCGGCCGGCGCGCCCCGGTGATCACCCCCTACATTCGGCCACGTGGACATCCCCCTCGCCCTCCGGTGGCTGCTGCTCGCCCTCGCCCTCGTCCAACTCGGGAACGCCGTCCGGGCCCTGCGGCCCGCCCTGCGCGCCGAGCCCGGACAGCGCACCGGCCCGTGGCTGACCTTCACCGACCAGCTGCTGAGCGTGCCGGCCCCCGTCGTCCTCGCCGTCGGCCGGATCGACCTGCTGCCGTACGCCCTGCTGCCGCTGGGCCCGGTGATCGCCTGGCAGATCGTCCGCGACCTGCGCTCCCGCCGCCCGGAGCCGGCATAGGCCTGCCGGCCGCCGGCTTCCGGCCGGGCGGGCGGGTCGGGCGGGTCGGGCGGGTCAGGACCGGGCGGCCCGGTCGCGGACGCCCGACAGGAGCGCGGGCAGCAGCTCCGCGCCGCGGAGGGTCAGCACCGACTCCGGGTGGAACTGGACGCCCGCGAAACCGCGCGCCGCGCACCGCAGGGCGTGCACCTCGCCCGTGGCGGCGTCCCGGGCGACCTCCACCCCGTGCGCGGCCAGCTCCGCCGCGGCCTCGGCGTCGCAGGCCGCCGTGAACGTGTTGTAGAAGCCGACCACCTCACGGGCACCGAACAGGTCGACCGCCACCTGCGCCCCCTGCGCCGGCTCCGCCTTGCGGACGAGCGGCAGCCCCAGCTCGGCGGCGATCAGCTCATGGCCCAGGCACACTCCGAGCAGCCCGCCCGTGTGCCCCGCCAGCAGCTCCCGCGCCAGCCCGCGCAGCAGCCGCATCTTCGGGTCGGCGGCATCCGCCGGGTCGCCCGGCCCCGGGCCCAGCACGATCGGCCCCTCGTGCGCGAGCGCGGCCTCCCGCAGCCCCGGCTCGTCGAAGCGGCGCACCGTCACCGACAGGCCCGCGGCCCGGAGCACGTGGGCGAGCATCGCCGTGAACGTGTCCTCCGCGTCCACCACCAGGCAGTGCCCGGCCGCGGCCGCCGGCTGCTCCTGCATCCGCAGCCAGAACGGCGCCAGGTCCCGGCGGCGGGCGGCCAGCGCCGCCGCGACCCGGGGGTCCGCGGCCGGCCCCGCCCCGGTCCGCGGGTACGCGGGCCGGGGCGGGGCCGCCGGCCGGACCCCGAGGGCGGCCAGCACCCCGGCCGCCTTGGCGTGGGTCTCGGCGACCTCGCCCGCCGGGTCCGAGTGCCGGACCAGCGTGGCGCCCACCGGCACGCGCAGGGTGCCGTCCGCGGCGATGTCCGCCGTCCGGATCAGGATCGGCGAGTCCAGGGTCTGCGCCCCGGCCGCGTCCAGGCCCAGCAGCGCCAGCGCCCCCGCGTAGTAGCCGCGGCCCCCGGCCTCGTACCGCTCGATCACCCGGCAGGCGTTCTGCACCGGCGAGCCGGTGACGGTGGCGGCGAACATCGTCTCGCGCAGCACCTCCCGCACGTCCAGCGAGGAACGGCCGCGCAGCTCGTACTCGGTGTGCGCGAGGTGCGCCATCTCCTTCAGCCGCGGCCCGATGACGACCCCGCCGCGGTCGCCCACCGTGCACATCATCTTCAGCTCCTCGTCGACCACCATCGACAGCTCCTCGGTCTCCTTGCGGTCGCCGAGGAAGGCCAGGAGCGACTCGGTGGTCGGGCCGCCGGCCGGGTAGCGGTACGTTCCGCTGATCGGGTTCATCACGACCGTGTGGCCGGACATCCGCACGTGCACCTCGGGGCTCGCCCCCACGAGGGTGCGCCCGCCCGTGTGGACGACGTACGTCCAGTACGCCCCGCGCTCGCCCAGCAGCAGCCGCCGGAACAGCGCGAGCGCATCGGCCCGCCCGAAGCCGTCGATCCGGCCCCGGAAGGTGCGCCGGATCACGAAGTTGGCGCCCTCGCCGCGGCCGATCTCGTCCTCCACGACCCGCCGGACGGTGGCCGCGTACTCCTCGTCGGGCACGTCGAAGCCGCCGTCCTCGACCCGCACCCCGTGCGCGGGCAGCACGGCCAGCGCCTCGGCGAGGGGGACCTCGTACGCCTCCTCGGCGGCCAGTACCGCGAGCGGGGTGCCGTCGTCGCGGACGTCGAAGCCGCGCTCGCGGATCTGCCGGAACGGCACCAGGGCCAGGCTCGGCAGGGCGCGGACGGGCAGGTCGGCGAGGCGCTCGGCCTCCAGCACCGGGCCGATCAGCACCTCGACGGTGTCGTGGTCGCGGCCGGGGGTGCGCCTGCGCAGCAGGGCGAACGGCGGGCAGTCGTCGCGGAGCAGGCCGAGCAGCCGGCTGCTGGTCCGGTTGTCCATGTCCATGGGTGGTCGGGTCGTCCTTCCGGGAAGGAGGGGCGGCCGGGCCTCGGAAACCACCGAAGGCCGCCCCTCGGGGCGGCCTTCGTGTCGCTCGTGTCAGTGGGTACGCGAGACAGGCGGGCCGCCGGGAGCGGTCCACCACCAGTTCTGGCAGGAGTGCGCGTACACGCCACGAACCCTAGCCCACGCGGGGAGGTGGTGACCGGCGGGCGACACGACAGGAGACGTCTGTCTCACCTGGTGGTCATCCGGCTGGACGCGGGGTGTGAGCCCTTAATGTGTAGGTGTGACCGTGAACGCTGAAACCCACGCCCCCGCCGTCAAGGCGACCTGGCGAGACCTGCCCGCGGCGCAGCAGCCTTCGTACCCCGATGCCGAGGCCCTGCGCGCTGTCGTCGCGGACCTCGAGTCGTATCCTCCGCTCGTGTTCGCGGGCGAGTGCGATCAGCTGCGTGCCCGTCTGGGCGCCGTCGCCAAGGGCGAGGCGTTCCTGCTCCAGGGCGGCGACTGCGCCGAGGCCTTCGACGCCGTGTCCGCCGACCACATCCGCGGCAAGCTCAAGACCCTGCTGCAGATGAGTGCCGTCCTGACGTACGCGGCCTCCGTGCCCGTCGTCAAGGTCGGCCGGATCGCCGGCCAGTACTCCAAGCCGCGCTCGAAGGACACCGAGACCCGCGACGGCGTGACCCTGCCGACCTACCGCGGCGACTCCGTCAACGGCTTCGAGTTCACCGCCGAGGCCCGCGTGCCGGACCCCGAGCGGCTCAAGCGCATGTACCACGCGTCGGCGTCGACGCTGAACCTGGTGCGCGCCTTCACCACCGGTGGCTACGCCGACCTGCGCCAGGTGCACGCCTGGAACCAGGACTTCGTGAAGTCCTCCCCGTCCGGGCAGCGCTACGAGCAGCTCGCGCGGGAGATCGACAACGCGCTGAACTTCATGAAGGCCTGCGGCACCGACCCGGCCGAGTTCAAGGCGGTGGAGTTCTACGCCTCCCACGAGGCGCTGCTGCTCGACTACGAGGGCGCGCTGACCCGCACCGACTCGCGGACCGGCAAGCTCTACGACACCTCCGGCCACATGGTCTGGATCGGCGAGCGCACCCGCCAGCTGGACCACGCGCACATCGAGTTCTGCTCGCAGATCGCCAACCCGATCGGCATCAAGCTCGGCCCCACCACCACGGTGGACGAGGCGCTGACGTACATCGACCGCCTGGACCCCGAGCGCGAGCCGGGCCGGCTGACTTTCGTCGTCCGCATGGGTGCCGACAAGGTCCGCGACAAGCTCCCCGAGCTGGTCGAGAAGGTCACGGCCTCGGGCGCCACGGTGGCCTGGGTCACCGACCCGATGCACGGCAACACCTTCGAGGCGGCTTCCGGCCACAAGACGCGCCGTTTCGACGACGTGCTCGACGAGGTCAAGGGCTTCTTCGAGGTCCACAAGGAGCTGGGCACCCACCCGGGCGGCATCCACGTCGAGCTCACCGGTGACGACGTCACCGAGTGCGTGGGCGGCGGCGACGAGATTTTCGTCGACGACCTGCACCAGCGCTACGAGACGGCCTGCGACCCCCGCCTGAACCGCAGCCAGTCCCTCGACCTGGCGTTCCTCGTCGCCGAGATGTACCGCGACCAGTGACCGGCACATTGTGCCGCCCCGGCGGCTGCCGGTGAGCACCTCGTGACTGTGGGGCGCGGATCGATGTGATCCGCGCCCCACAGTCGTACCCGGGACTTTTCGGCCACCCCGACTTTGGGTAAGGTTAGGTAAGCCTCACCGAATAGGGGATGGCTTTCCGAGGGCATTCCTGACAGGGAGGTGAACCGCGTGTACGTCTGCTCTTGCTTCGGTGTCACCGACCAGCAGGTCAAGGAACACGCGGCTGCCGGGGCCTGCACCCCCCGCCAGATCGCCTCCGCCACCAAGGCCGGCACCGACTGCGGCTCCTGCGTGCGCACCATCCAGGGCCTCCTCGGCCGTGGGGCCTGCCCGCGCCGCGAGCTGCTGGAGAAGGGCCGCCCGGCGTCCGTGCTGGCGCCCGCTCCGGAGCTCGCCGAAGTCGCCTAGACGCGGCTCCGCCGGGCCTAGCCGGCCTCGGGGGCCGCTTAGCTGTCCGGCTGCTCGATCTGCTGGGCGATGTAGAGCGGTTCGCCGAGGGCCTCGATGAGCTCCAGCTGGGTGTCGAGGTAGTCGATGTGGTGCTCCTCGTCCGCCAGGATCTCCTCGAACAGGCGCGCCGACGTGATGTCGCCCTTGCCGCGCATCACCTCGATGCCCCGCTTGAGGCGGTCGATCGCCTCGACCTCCACCTGGCGGTCCGCCTGGAACATCTCGGTCAGGGTCTGGCCCACCCGCACGTGGAAGAGGCGCTGGTAGTTCGGGAGCCCGTCGAGCATCAGGATGCGCTCGGTGAGCTTGTCCGCGTGCTTCATCTCGTCGATGGACTCGGCGCGGGTGTAGTGGGCGAGCTTGGTCCAACCCTTGTTGTCCTGGATCCGGTAGTGGAGCCAGTACTGGTTGATCGCCGTGAGCTCGCCGGTCAGCTGCTCGTTCAGAAACTCGAGGACCTCGGGGTCGCCCTGCATCGCAGAGGCTCCTTCCAGGCAATGTCAGCTAGGTGACGGGTCAGTGCGCGCATCCTTGCACCGTGACCGGGGGCCGTCCAGTAAGTACCTCCTTACTGGGAGTTGCCATGACATGTCCGAATCAGCCGGCGCCCTGGTCATGACCACCCCGCCGCGTCTGTCACCATGGAGTCATGGGTCAGCCGGAAAGCCGGGAATCTCCGGGAGCAGAACAGCCGGAGCTTCCACCGGGGCAGCGGCTTCAGCGGGGCTGGCCGGTCACCCACTACGGGCCCGTGCCCAAGTTCAAGCCGGAGCGCTGGGAGTTCCGTGTCTTCGGTGCGACCGCCGACGGCGAGAAGCACTGCTGGAACCACGAGCAGTTCACGGCCCTGCCCTTCGAGTCGGTCGTGGCCGACCTGCACTGCGTGACGAAGTTCAGCATGGTGGGAGCCGAATGGGGCGGTGTCCTCGCCCGCGAGATCCTCGCCCTCGCCCCGCCGGCGCCGCAGGTCACCCACGTGATGGTGTGGGCGGAGTACGGCTTCAGCTCGAACCTGCGGCTGGCCGACTTCGCCTCGGAGCGGACCGTCTTCGCCACCCACCAGGGCGGTGAACTGCTCACCGCCGAGCACGGCTTCCCGGTGCGGCTCGTGGTGCCCCACCTGTACGCGTGGAAGGGCCCGAAGTGGGTCCGCGGCGTGGAGTACATGACCGCGGACCGCCGCGGTTTCTGGGAGGAGCGGGGCTACCACAACATCGGCGACCCCTGGCGCGAGCAGCGCTACTCCTACCAGGAGGAGCCCGGGGAGGGCCCCGAGCTGTAGCGGCCGTACGCCCCGCGCGGCGCGGGGTCGGTCCCCGCCGGGTCAGTGCAGGGCGCGCAGTTCCTTCAGCAGGGCCACGTCGGCCGCGTGCCCCTCCTTGCCGCCCGGGGTTTCGATGATCAGCGGCACCCCCTCCACCGCGGGGTGCGTGAACAGCTCGGCGAAGGCCTCCCGGCCGATGTGGCCCTGCCCGATGTTGGCGTGGCGGTCCTTGTGCGCGCCCACGCCCTCCTTCGAGTCGTTCGCGTGGATCAGCTTCAGCCGCCCCTCGCCCACCGTGTCCACCAGCAGGTCCAGCGTCTGCTTCACGCCGCCCGGCTCCGCCAGGTCGTGCCCGGCGGCGAAGACGTGGCAGGTGTCCAGGCAGATCCCCAGCTTCGGGTGGTGGTCGAGCGCGTCGAAGTACGGGCCGAAGTCCCAGGTCCGCGAGCACAGCGAGGAGCCCTGCCCGGCCGTCGATTCCAGCAGCAGCATCGGGTCGCCGTCGTGCACCAGCTCGTCCAGCAGCGGCAGCATGTGCTCCCTGACCTGCGCGTACGCCGCCTCGCGCGGTCGGCCCCCGGTCGCCGACCCGGTGTGCACGACCACCCCCAGCGCGCCGATCTCCCGGCCCCGGCGCAGCGAGTGGCGCAGCGACTCCACCGACCGCTCCACCGTCGCCCCGGTGTGCGAGCCGAAGTTGATCAGGTAGGGGGCGTGCACGTAGGCCGGGATCGACCCGGCCTCGCACCCGGCCCGGAACAGCTCGTCCTGGGCCGGGTTCCCCGCCGGGGTGGCCCAGCCGCGCGGATTGGCCACGAAGACCTGCACCGCCTCGGCCGCCAGCTCCCGCGCGTACGACAGCCCCACCGAGGCGAGCCCGCCCGCCACCGGCACGTGCCCGCCCACCGGGTTGCGCATGGCCCGCTCCTCCACGCCCGCTACAGCCCCTTGATCCGCAGGATGATCGTGCTGCCCTCGGCGGCGGTCTGGCCGCCCGCTACCGACTGGGCGTCCACGGTCCTGCTGAGGGACAGGAACGGGCGCTCCACCTTCACCTTGAACCCGGCCGCCTCAAGGGTCTTGCGGGCCACGTCGGCCTCCTGCCCGATCACGTTCGGCACCGGGATCTGGCGCGGCCCCTTGGAGAGCGTGAGCACGACCGTGTCACCGGCCGCGGCCTGCGCGCCCGCGCCGACCGACTGGTTGGCGACCGTACCGGCCGGGAACGGCGAGTTGATCTCGTCGGCCGCCGTCTCCACCTTGAGGCCGAGGTCCTGCAGCGCGGCCCGGGCCTGGTCCACGGGCCTCCCGGCCACGTTCGGCACCGGCACCGGCCGGCCCTTGCTGACCGTGACCGAGACCGCGGTGTCGGGGGCCCGCTTCTGCCCGCCGCTCGGCTCGGTGGAGATCACCGAGCCCTGCGGCACGTCCTGGCTGAACGCCTGCGTGACGATGCCGGGGGCCAGACCGCTCTTGGTCAGCTCGGCCTTCGCCTCCTCCAGCGGACGGCCCTTGACGTCGGGAACCACCACGACCTCCGGGCCGCGCGAGACGGTGAGCACCACCGCGCCGTTGCCGCGGATGCGCTTCGCCCCCTGCGGGTCGGTGGCCATGACCGTCCCCCGGTCGAAGGCGTCGCTGAACTTCCGGTCGACCCGCTTCACACCGAGCCCGGCCTCGGACAGCTCCGACCGGGCCTGCGCCTCGGTCTTTCCGAGCAGGTTGGGGACCTTGGTGAACTGGCCGGCGTTGATGTACCAGACGCCGGTGCCGATGCCGAGGGCCAGCAGCACGGCCGCGACCACCAGCAGCGGACCGCGCCGCAGCCGGGCCCGGCCCGGGGCCGGCTGCGGCGCCGCCTCCTCCGCCGCCGGCTCGGGCAGCAGCGGGGCGGCCAGCAGGGAGGTGTGCTCCACGGGCTGTCGGGCGCCCACGGTACGCGGGATGACGCTCGTACGGTCCTCGGCGGACGACCGCTCCTCGGCACGCGCCTGCGGCGGTACGGCGTCCAGGTCGGCGTCGGTGAGCCGGCTCCGGGCGTCCAGAGCCAGCCCGAGCAGGGCCGCGGCGTCGTAGGGGCGCAGCTCCGGGGTGCGGGCGGTGGCCTGCGCGACCAGCTCGTCCAGCGGGGCGGCCAGCCCCGGGACCGCCGCCGACGGGGGCGGGACGTCCTCGTGCAGGTGCCGGTAGAGCACCTGGGCGGGGGTGCCGCCGGTGTGGGGCTTGTCCCCCGTCAGCATCTCGTACAGCACCACACCGCAGGCGTAGACGTCGACGCGGGTGTCGGTGACCCCGTTCTCGATCTGCTCGGGGGCGAGGTAGGAGACGGTGCCGAGGACGGCGCCGGTGGTGCTGGTGACCGTGTCCACGGACCGGACCAGGCCGAAGTCGGCCACCTTGACCCGGCCGTCGTCGCCTATCAGCACGTTCTCGGGCTTCATGTCCCGGTGCACGAACCCGGCCCGGTGCGCGGCGCCGAGCGCGGCGAGGACCGGCTCCAGGATGTCCAGCGCCGCCCGCGGCTGGAGCGCGCCGCGCTCGCGCAGCACGTCGCGCAGGGTGCAGCCGGAGACGTACTCCATGGCCAGGTACGTGTACGGGCCGTCGGTGCCCTGGTCGAAGACGGCCACCACGTTGGGGTGCGCGAGGCGGGCCACGGACTTCGCCTCGCGGATGAACCGGTCGACGAAGGCGGCGTCCGCGGCCAGCGCCGGGTGCATCACCTTCAGCGCGAGGATGCGGTCGAGACGGGTGTCCAGGGCCCGGTAGACCGTGGCCATGCCGCCTGCCGCGATGCGGGCGTCGATGCGGTAGCGGCCGTCGAGCGTCTGCCCGACGAGCGGGTCATCCAGGGTCGTGTCCACCCGGCGATTCTATTGGCGCCGGGTGGGGCCCTGCCCTGCCCGCCCCGGCTTGCAGCACAGCTGTGACGCGGATCGCGGCCCCCGCCGCTGCCGCTGCGCGGAGCCGTTCGCCACCCCGCCCCTTCCCGAAACTGTGGGCTCCGCCCCCAGACCCCCGCGCCTCAAGCGCCGGCGAGGCTGGAATTTCCGGCCCGCGCGGCGTTTGAGCGCACCGGGCGCGAAGCGCCCGGGACGGGGCCCGGGCGGAGCCCGGTTTCGGGAAGGGGCGGGGTGGGGAAGGGCTCCGCGCAGCGCCACCCGGCGGCACCCGGCGGCGGAGGTCAGAAGGCCGGGCGTTCCGGGTCGAGGGCGGCGCGGCCCTCGGCCGGGGAGGAGGCGTGCGCGAAGCGGCGCTGCGGGATCCGGCCCGCGCGAAAGGCCAGCCGCCCCGCGGACACCGCATCCCGCATCGCCCCGGCCATCAGCACCGGCACCTGCGCCCGCGTCACCGCCGACGCCAGCATGACCCCGGCGCAGCCGAGTTCCATCGCCAGCGCCACGTCCGAGGCCGTTCCCGCACCCGCGTCCAGGATCACCGGCACGCCGGCCCGCTCCACGATCAGCTCGAAGTTGTGCGGGTTGCGGATGCCCATGCCCGACCCGATGGGCGATCCGAGCGGCATGACGGCGGCGCAGCCGGCGTCCTCCAGCTTCCGCGCCAGCACCGGGTCGTCGTTGGTGTACGGCAGGACCGTGAACCCGTCGTCCACCAGGGTCTCGGCGGCGGCCAGCAGCTCCTCCCCGTCGGGGAGCAGCGTCCGCTCGTCGGCGATGACCTCCAGCTTGATCCAGTCCGTGCCGAGCGCCTCCCGGGCCAGCCGGGCGGTCAGCACGGCCTCGCCGGCCGTGTAGCAGCCGGCCGTGTTCGGCAGGACCGCGATCCCGAGCTTGTCGAGGACGCCGAGGACGGAGCCCTGCACCGCCGGGTCCAGCCGGCGCATCGCGACCGTGGTGAGTTCCGTGCCGGAGGCGGCCAGGGCGTGTTCCAGGACCTCCAGGCTGGGCGCCCCGCCGGTGCCCATGATCAGGCGGGAGGAGAAGGTCCGGCCGCCGAGGACGAATGCGTCGTCCGCCATCGCGTTCAGCCTCCCTGGACCGCGGTCAGGATCTCGACCCGGTCGCCCTCGCCGACCGCGGTGTGCGGCCACTGCCCGCGCGGGACCACGGTCTCGTTGAGGGCGGCCGCGACCCCGGAGGGGGCCGTGGTGAGGGTGGCGACCACCGCGTCCAGGGTGGTGCCGGGCGCGAGCTCGCGCGGCTCGCCGTTGACGGAGATGGTCATGCGTACGACTCCTGACGTGCGGGGGAGAAGCGGCGCGGGGTGAAGGGCCGGGCGGCCTCCGGCAGCGCGCCGGTGGCGAGCAGTTCGGCCATCGCGTCGCCGGTGACGGGGGTGAGCAGCACCCCGTTGCGGTAGTGCCCGGTGGCCAGGTGCAGGCCGGGCAGGGCCGTGGGGCCGAGCAGCGGGGCGTTGTCCGGGGAGCCGGGGCGCAGCCCGGCCCGGGTCTCGGTCAGCGGCAGTTCGGTGATGCCGGGCACCAACTCGTGTGCGTCGCGGAGGAGTTCGTACACCCCGCCGGCGGTGACCGTGGTGTCCCAGCCGAGTTCCTCGCTGGTGGCGCCGATGACGAGCTCGCCGTTCTCCCGCGGCACCAGGTACACGTGGCTGCCGCGCACGACGGCCCGTACCGTCCGCGACAGGAACGGCGCGTACGGGGCCGGCACCGCGAGCCGCAGCACCTGCCCCTTCACCGGCCGGACGGGCGGCAGCGCCTCGGCGGGTACGCCGGCCAGCCGGCCGCTGAGCGAGCCCGCCGCCAGCACCACCTGGTCCGCGGACAGCTCGGTGCCCTCGTCGAGGACCGCGCCGGCCGCCCGGTCGGCGGTGACCACCAGCCGTTCGGCGGCGGCCCGGCGGATGTCCACGCCGGCGCGCCGGCAGGCGGCCAGCAGCGCGGCCGCCAGCCGCCGCGGGTCGACCTGGTGGTCGCCGTCGACGCGCAGGCCGCCGCGTACGCCCGGGGCGAGCATCGGCTCCAGGCGCCGGCACTCGCGGCCGGTGAGCCACTCGGACTCCAGTCCGCAGCGGCGCTGGAGGGCGTGCAGTTCGCGCAGGTGGAGCCGGTCGTCGGCGTCGAGGGCGACGGCGAGCGTGCCACAGGCCCGGTAGCCGATGTCCATCCCGCCGCTGGCGTCGGCGAGTTCGGCGGCGAATTCCGGATAGCGGGCGGCGGAGGCGAGGTTGAGGCCGAGCAGGGTCTCCTCGCCGTAGTGCAGCTCGGTGACGGCGGCGAGCATGCCCGCCGCGACCTGTGCGGCGCCGCCGCCGGGGGCCGGGTCGGCGAGGGCGGTGCGCAGCCCGCGCCGGGCCGCCCGCCAGGCGGTGACCAGGCCGATGATCCCGCCCCCGATGACGAGGACGTCGGACCCCGTGGCTGCCACGGATCCCTTGGACGAGTACATGGGCGTCCAGCCCCTCCCTTCGCCGGCATGACCCGGATCAGGTTCGGACGGTCGGAGGCCGGCCAGCCTCCCTCTCAGCCCGGTGCGCCCGGGCTCCCGCGATAGGTACGGTGGCCACAGTAGCCGTTCCTCTTCGGGGAGCGGGAGAGAGCCGGGACGCGGCCGCCGGTGCACCCCTTCAACCGATCGTCCTGAACCGATCGCGCTGACTAGGGTGGATTGCGTGAGCGAGCAGACCGAACAGACTCAGAGCGGCGTCGTCATCGTCGGCGCCGGAATGGCCGGGGTGCAGACCGCGGTCGCCCTCCGCGAGCAGGGCTGGACCGGGCCCGTGACCCTGCTGGGCGCCGAGCCCCACCAGCCGTACGACCGGCCCCCGCTGTCCAAGGCGGTCCTGCTCGGCAAGGCCGAGGACTCCGCCTTCGACGTCGACTTCGAGGGCCTCGGCATCGAACTCCGGCTCGGCGTGGAGGTGACCGGGCTGCGGGCCGCCGACCGCGAACTGGACACCGAGGCCGGCCCGGTCCCGTACGGGGTCCTGGTCCTGGCGACCGGCGCCGAACCGCTGACCCTGCCCGGCGCCGAGGGCGTCCCCGGCGTCCACCTGCTGCGCACCCTCGACGACGCGGCCCGGCTCCGGCCGGTGCTGGCCCGGACCCCGGCCACCGTCGTCGTCGGCGCCGGGTGGATCGGCGCGGAGTTCGCCACGGCGGCCCGCGAGGCGGGATGCGCGGTGACGGTGGTCGAGGCCGCGGACCGGGTGCTGGCGGGCGCCCTGCCGGCCGAGGTCGCCGCCCCGATGGCCGGCTGGTACGAGGAGGTGGGGGCGGCCCTGCTGACCTCCGCCAAGGTCGCCTCGGTGGAGTCCGGGCGGGTCCTGCTCGCGGACGGCCGGGAGCTGCCCGCCGGAGCGGTGGTCGTGGGCATCGGGGCGCGGCCCGCGACCCGCTGGCTGGCCGGGTCGGGCGTCGAGCTCGGCGCCGACGGCTCGGTCACCGCGGACGCGTACCTGCGGACCTCCCTGCCGGGGGTGTACGCGGTCGGCGACTGCGCCTCGTTCCCCTCGGCGCGCTACGGGGCACGGCTGCTGGTGCACCACTGGGACAACGCGCTCCAGGGGCCGCGGGTCGTCGCGGCGAACATCCTGGCCGGGGCCCGGGCCGAGGCCGGGGACCAGGCCGCCCCCCCGGCCGGGGCCGCGCTCCAGGCCTACGACCCGGTGCCGTACTTCTGGTCCGAGCAGTTCGGGCGGTTCGTCCAGTACGCGGGCCACCACGCGGACGCGGACACCCTGCTGTGGCGCGGCGACCCCGGCGAGCAGGCGTGGTCGGTGTGCTGGCTGCGGGCCGGGTCGCTGGTCGCGATCCTCGCCGTGGGCCGGCCGCGGGACCTCGCCCAGGGCCGCAGGCTGATCGAGACCGGTGCCGCCGTCGACCCCGACCGGGTGGCCGATCCCGGCACCCCGCTCAAGTCGGCCGTGGCCGCCGCGCCGTAGCGCGGCGGGGCGCCCCCTCGTACGGCGCCCGGGCCGCGCAGGGCGCCGTACGGCCGGGGGCGCGCCCGTACGGATCGGCCCGGGTACCGGCGGCGGGTGGGAGGTGGCAGGCTTGTGCCGTGACCGAGATTGACGCAAAGATCGATGCCCTTGTCCCCGCCTGGCTCCACCTGCCCGACATCGCCGAGATGCTGGACGTCGAGGTGACCCGGGTCCGCCAGCTGGTCAAGGAAGGTCAGCTGATCGCCGTCCGCCGGGGCGAGAACCGCACCCTCCAGGTACCCGCCGACTTCATCGACGGCAGCAAGCTGGTCAAGGGCCTGACCGGCCTGCTGACGGTGCTGCGCGACGACGGCTTCTCGGACGAGGAGATGCTGGAGTGGCTGTTCACCGCCGACGAGACCCTGCCCGGCACCCCCGTGCAGGCGCTGCGCGAGAATCGCGGCACGGAGGTCAAGCGCCGCGCCCAGGCGCTCGCCCTCTGACCCGAGCCGACTGATCCATCCGCGGGACGCGGGCCGCCCGGTGCGGCCCGCGTCCGCTGCGCCCACCAGGGGGTACCCATGTCCTCGAACGCCCGGCAGCTCTCCGACGCCAGGCTCTACCTGTGCACGGACGCCCGCAAGCGGCAGGGAGACCTCCCCGAGTTCCTCGACGCCGTCCTCGCCGGCGGGGTGGACATCGTCCAGCTCCGCGACAAGGGCATGGAAGCCGGCGAGGAGCTCGACCACCTGCGGGTGTTCGCCGAGGCCGCCCGCCGGCACGGCAAGCTCCTCGCGGTCAACGACCGGGCCGACGTCGCGCACGCCATCGGCTCCGACGTCCTGCACCTCGGCCAGGGCGACATCCCGGTGCCCGCCGCCCGCGCCATTCTCGGCGGGGACGTGCTGATCGGCCGTTCCTGCCACGCCGAGTCCGAGGTCGACGCCGCTGCCGCCGAGCCGGGCGTGGACTACTTCTGCACCGGCCCCTGCTGGCTCACCCCCACCAAGCCCGGCCGGCCCGCCCCCGGCCTCGGCCTGGTCCGCTACGCGGCCTCCCTGGAGCAGGACCGCCCCTGGTTCGCCATCGGCGGCATCGACGCCGGCAACCTCGACGAGGTCCTCGACGCCGGCGCCACCCGGGTCGTCGTCGTCCGCGCCCTGACCGAGGCCTCCGACCCGGGGGCCGCCGCTGCGGACCTCGCCCGGCGTATCCGGAACCACGTCTCCTAAGTGTCCAAAAACCTGTCCACATCACGGACAGGGCTTCGGGGTGCGCGAACGCGCGTCTAACCTGCCCGTATGGCCCTTGGTACCGCTTCCACCCGAACGGACCGTGCACGCACGGTCCGCGAACTGCTGGCGTCCGGGTACCCCTCGTACTCCTTCGAGTTCTGGGCTCCCAAGACCGAGAAGGGCGAGCGCAACCTCTGGAACGCGCTGCGCCGGATCGAGGCGGTGTCCCCGAGCTTCGTATCCGTGACGTACGGGGCCGGCGGCTCCACCCGGGGCGGCACCGTCCGGGCCACCCAGCAGATCGCCGCCGACACCACGCTGACGCCCGTCGCGCACCTCACCGCCGTCGACCACTCCGTGGCCGAGCTGCGCAACGTGATCGGCCAGTTCGCCGACGCCGGCATCCGCAACATGCTCGCCGTGCGCGGCGACCCGCCGGGCAACCCCATGGGCCCGTGGGTGCCGCACCCCGAAGGGGTGCTCTACGCGGCCGACCTGGTCCGGCTGCTGAAGGAATCCGGCGACTTCTGCGTGGGCGTCGCCGCCTTCCCGGAGATGCACCCGCGCTCCGAGGACTGGGATACGGACATCCGACACTTCGTGGACAAGTGCCGCGCCGGTGCGGACTATGCGATCACCCAGATGTTCTTCGATCCGGAGAATTATCTGCGGCTGCGCGACAGCGTCGAGAAAGCCGGCTGCGACACGCCGATCATCCCTGAGGTCATGCCTGTTGTGGCCATCAGGCAGCTCGACCGGCTGCCCCAACTCAGCAATGCGGTCTTCCCCGAGGCCGTGAAAGAGCGCATGCTCGCCGTCAAGGACGATCCGGCCGCTGTACGCTCCATGGGGATCGAGTTCGCCACGGAGTTCTGCGCGCGGCTGCTGTCCGAGGGTGTCCCGGGGCTGCACTTCATCACGCTGAACAACTCCACGGCGACTCTCGAGATCTACGAGAACCTGGGCCTGCACCAGCGGGCCTGATCGGCCGTACCCCAGGGCGGCCGTACCGAGGGGTGCCACGCATGGGAATGACGGTCCTCTACGTCGCGTTCGGCTTCGTCGCGCTGTGGCTGCTTGCCGAGGTCCTGATGCAGTACAAGGCCCGGCTGCGCTGGCGGCTGCTCGCGTTCGCCGGGTTCCTCGGCGTGGTCGCCGGGGTGGTGCTGCCGTCGGTGCCGGTCATCGCCGCGGGCGCGCTCGCGTTCGCGGTCGGCCAGACGCTGGTGACGCTGTCCTTCCGCAAGGGCTTCGAAGCCGGCTGGGCGCTGCGCCGCGGCAAGGGCGGCAAGGGCGGCAAGGGCGGGGACGCCCCCGCGCCGAAGGGTTCCGCCCGGCGCCGCCGGGCGGGCGGGCCGCGGTCCGAGCCCGCGCTGGAGGTGACCGGGCTGGACTACGACGCCGAGGGCCCGGGCGCGCCCGCGGACGCGGAGGCGGGCGCCGGCGGGGCCGCGGAGTCCGGGAAGACCCCGCAGCCGCGGTTCACGGCCGCGACGGAGGACTTCTACAGCCCCGAGCCGCTGCCCGACGACACCGGCTCGTACGGGATACAGAGCTTCGCGCCCGGCTCCGACGCCGGGCAGACGGCCGCGTTCGCCTCGCCCTTCGCCATGGCCGAGCAGGACGCCCACGGCTACGCCGGCTACCACGACCCGCAGACGCAGGGCGGCTACGACTACCCCGGCGCCTACCAGCCCGGCGGCGAGCAGCAGGTCTACGCCGCCTACTCGGACCCGTACATCGGCACCGGCGGCGGCGTCATCCCGCAGCAGTCGTACGACTACACCGCGTACACCGGCCAGGCCGACCCGTACGCCGGCGGCGGCCCGGCGGGGCAGGACCAGTACGCGATGGACACCCCGCCCGGCGGTGTGTGGGTGCCGCAGCAGCGGGACGTCGCCCAGCCCTACCCGGCCGACGGCCAGGGCGGCGGGGCGTACCCGCAGCAGCCCCAGCAGCCCCAGCAGTACCCGTACCAGGGCTCCGGCGAGTACGAGCAGTACCGCTACTGACGGGCCATACCGCTACTGAGCCCCGCCCCGGGGGGGGGGGGGGGGGGAGGGGGGGGGGGGGGGGGGGGGGGGGGGGGGCGGGGGGGGGGGGGGGGGGGGGGCGACCCCCCCCCGCCCCCGCCGGGCGGCCGCGGCGAACCCCCCAAGCCGTGGTGGCGCTCCGTACCCCG
>NZ_JBWKDK010000023.1:0-134029 GCF_056436005.1 Streptomyces sp. NPDC043854 | reverse complement strand
CGTTTGTGTTTCGTGGGACGCAGCATCTCTTTGTTTTCCCCCCGCTCCTTCTCTCCCCCCCTCCACCCCTTCTGTTGTGTCCTCCCCCGCCCCATCCCCCCCCCGGGGACGCGGAGGCCGGGACGGAGGCCGAACTCCCCGGCGGGCATGTGGCGGAGGTCTCCTCCGGGCCCCAACACCCCGCGCCGCGCGCCCGGTAACGTGCGGCGGTGACCTGGATACGCCCGCTCGCCGCCCACGCCGAACGCCCCTGCACCCTCGTGGTCTGCCGCGGCTGCTGCTGCGGCGACCCCCGCAAGAACCCCGGCACCGACCACGCCGGCCAGCTGGCCCGGCTGCGCGAGGCCGCCGCCGCTTCCGGGGGCCGCCTGGCCGTCCGTACCAGCGACTGCCTCGGCCCGTGCGCGCAGGCCAACGTGATCGTGGTGCAGCCGACGACCGAGGCGCGCCGGCGCGGCGCCCGCGCGGCCTGGTTCGGCTGGGCCCTGGACGACACCGCGACGGACGAGGTCATCGCCTGGGCCGAGGCGGGCGGGCCGGGCACCGCCCCGCTCCCGGCGACGCTGGACCTGCACCGCATCGACCCGCCCGCGCCGGCGGGTTCCGGGAACGAGGGCAGGAAGGCGAAGGGCGGCACGGGCCGCCGCGGTGGGGGCCGCCGCGCCCGCTAACGTGCGCGGGCGGACTCCGGCCCGGCGGGGTCGTCCTGGGCGCCGAGGTCCAGCCGTTCCTCGCCCGCATAGATGTTCATGTTGCCGCCGCGCAGGAAGCCCACCAGCGTCAGCCCGGACTCCAGGGCCAGGTCCACGGCCAGCGAGGACGGGGCCGAGACGGCTGCCAGTACGGGAATCCCCGCCATGACGGCCTTCTGCACCAGCTCGAAGGACGCCCGGCCGGACACCAGCAGCACGGTGTCCGCGAGGGGCAGCAGCCCGGCCTGGAGGGCCCGTCCGACGATCTTGTCGACGGCGTTGTGCCGGCCGACGTCCTCCCGGATGTCGAGGAGCTCGCCGTCGCGGGTGAACAGGCCGGCCGCGTGCAGGCCGCCGGTGCGGTCGAAGACCTTCTGCGCCGCCCGCAGCCGGTCCGGCAGCCCGCCCAGGAGCTCCACGGGGATCCGTACGCCGTCGGCGGCGGCCGGCGGGAGGGGGAACCTGGTCGCGGTGCGGACGGCGTCCAGGCTGGCCTTGCCGCACAGGCCGCAGGAGGAGGTGGTGTAGACGTTCCGCTCGAGGGTGACGTCGGGAAGCGGAACCCCGGGCGCGAGCCGGACGTTGACGACGTTGTACGTGTTCGAGCCGTCCTCCGCGGCCCCCTCGCAGTAGGTCACCGCCTGCACGTCCGCCGCAGAGCCCAGCACGCCCTCGCTCACCAGGAAGCCCACGGCGAGCGCGAAGTCGTCGCCGGGGGTGCGCATGGTGATCGCGAGGGGCTTGCCGCCCAGGCGCACCTCCAGCGGCTCCTCTGCGACCAGCGTGTCCGGGCGGACCCCGGTCGTCCCGTTCCGCACCCGTATGACGCGCCGGCGCTCGGTGACCCGTCCCATGTGATCAGACCGCCCGTTCCCTTCCCGCGGTGCACGTCGTCGTGCACCTGAGGTGCCCATTGTCCCGGACGGGGAGGATGCTGCGGACTCTCCAAATTACGCATCCGGAATCCTGTCGGGTCACACGCCCTCGTACCCACCGGTAGCCGGTCAGGCTGGATGGTCCTGCAGTCGTACGAGGGGGTTCCCGCCCATGACCGGTTCGCGCGTGGTGGCTCTGGGGCACTACCAGCCCGCGAGAGTGCTCACCAACGAGGACCTCGCGGCCGTGGTCGACACCAGCGACGAGTGGATCCGCTCGCGCGTCGGCATCCGGACACGGCACATAGCGGGTCCGGACGAGCCCGTGGACGAGCTGGCGTACCAGGCGGCGGGCAAGGCGCTGGCGGGTGCCGGGCTGGTCCCGGACGACATCGACCTCGTGCTGGTGGCCACCTCCACGGCGATCGACCGCTCCCCCAACATGGCCGCGCGGGTCGCCGCGAAGCTGGGCATGACCGCCGGTCCGGCCGTCATGGACCTCAACGTGGTCTGCTCGGGCTTCACGCACGCCCTGGCCACGGCCGACCACGCCATCCGGGCCGGCTCCGCGAGGCGTGCGCTGGTCATCGGCGCGGACAAGATGACCGAGGTCACCGACTGGACCGACCGCACCACCTGCGTCCTGACGGGCGACGGGGCGGGCGCGGCCGTCGTCGAGGCGTGCGAGGAGCCCGGGATCGGGCCGGTGCTGTGGGGCTCGGTGCCGGAGATGGGGCACGCGGTCCGGATCGAGGGCACGCCGCCGGTCTTCGCCCAGGAGGGCCAGTCCGTGTACCGCTGGACGACGAGCCGGCTGCCGGCACTGGCCCGCCAGGTGTGCGAGAAGGCCGGGCTCACGCCGGAGGACCTGGCCGGCGTGGTCCTGCACCAGGCGAACCTGCGGATCATCGAGCCGCTGGCCCAGCGGCTCGGCGCCGTGAACGCGGTCGTCGCCCGCGACGTCGTCGACTCGGGCAACACCTCGGCGGCCAGCATCCCGATGGCGCTGTCGAAGCTCGTCGAGCGCGGCGAGATCCCCAAGGGCGCCCCGGTGCTCCTCTTCGGCTTCGGCGGGAACCTGTCGTACGCGGGCCAGGTCATCCGCTGCCCGTAGCCCGGGGGTCGGGGCGGCGGCCGCAGGGAGGTGCGAGACGGGCCGTCTCGCACCGGCCCTCGCGGCATGCCCGCAGGTCAGCGAGCGCCCCGGAGCGAATACCCGGTCGGAACCACGCCGAACTGCTGCTATTGTTGTCCATGTCGCCGCGGGAGACCGGGGCGGATCACCTGGTCCGGGTGGCGGAATGGCAGACGCGCTAGCTTGAGGTGCTAGTGCCCTTTATCGGGCGTGGGGGTTCAAGTCCCCCCTCGGACACCAGCTAAGACCCCAGTTCAACTGGGGTCTTTTGCATTCCTGGGCAGTGGCGTGGCCAACCGCGCGACCCACGGCCCCGCAAATCCCCAGGTCAGGCCAGGGACGACAGGCCGAGCCGGCCGGCACCGGCAGGTGGACCTGCATGGGCGGCAAGTACAACGGCCGGCGACAACGGCCGGCCCGTCAACAGAAGCGGCCGCCGGGCCTGCCCCGCACCTGACGACACAGCACCCGGAAGACCCCTGCCTTTGCAGGGGTCTTCCGGGTTCGGGGGCGGCGGCGGGTGGGGAGGTGTTGTGGAGGTCCTTCGGGGGTGATCAACGCGGCGGAGGGGTGGGGTAGCGTCGCCGCGCTGCGGGGAGAGGAGCGGGGCATGCGCGAGGTCACGGTCCCACCGGTCGTCACGGAAGCGCCCGTCGGCGGGCTCGCCGACTGCGTCTTCCGGTACGCCCTCGACGATCCCGGCCGTGTCGTGCTGGGGCGCAAGCGGGGCGGCGGGTGGCGGGACGTGGCCTCCGGGGAGTTCGCCGCCGAGGTGCTCGGGCTCGCGCGCGGACTGCTGGCCCAGGGGGTGCGGTTCGGGGACCGGGTCGCCCTCATGTCGCGGACCCGGTACGAGTGGACGCTGTTCGACTTCGCGCTGTGGGCGGTCGGTGCGCAGCCCGTCCCCGTCTATCCGACCTCCTCCGCCGAGCAGGTGCAGTGGATCCTGTCCGACTCCGGGTGCACGGCCTGCGTCGTGGAGAACGAGGACCAGGCCATGACCGTCGGCTCGGTGGTCGAGGGGCTGCCGCAGCTGCGCCGGCTGTGGCAGCTCGACGCCGGGGCCGTCCAGTCGCTGGTGGCCGACGGCCGCGGGGTCGCCGACGACGTCGTGCACCGGCACCGCGCCGCGGTCACGCCCGACACCGTCGCCACCGTCATCTACACGTCCGGGACCACGGGGCGGCCGAAGGGGTGCGTGCTCACGCACGGCAACTTCATGTACGAGGCGGACACGGTCGTGGCCGGCTGGGAGTCCGTGTTCCGGGCCGGGCCCGGAGAGGAGGCCTCCACCCTGCTGTTCCTGCCGCTCGCGCACGTCTTCGGGCGGATGGTGGAGGTGGCGGCCGTCCGGGCCCGGGTCAAGCTCGGGCACCAGCCGGTGCTGGCGGCGGCCGAGCTGCTGCCGGACCTGGCCGCGTTCCGGCCGACGTTCGTGCTGGGCGTTCCGCACGTCTTCGAGAAGGTCTTCGCGGCGGCCCGCCGCACGGCGGAGGCGGAGGGGCGCGCGGGCCCCTTCGACCGGGCCGTCGAGACGGCGGTGCGGTACGCGGAGGCGCGCGAGCAGAAGGCGTTCGGCGTCGGGCCGGGCCCGTCGGCCGCGCTGCGCGTGGAGCACCGGCTCTTCGAGAAGCTGGTGTACGGGAAGGTCCGCGAGGCGCTGGGCGGGAAGGTGCGGCACGCCATGTCGGGCGGGTCGGCGATGCCGCGCCGGCTCGGGCTGTTCTTCGACGGGGCCGGGATCACGGTGTTCGAGGGGTACGGGCTGACCGAGTCCTGCGCGGCGGCGACCGCGCAGCCGCCGGGGGCGGTCAAGTACGGCACGGTGGGCCGGCCGATCCCGGGCACTACGGTGCACATCGCCGAGGACGGGGAGGTGTGGCTGCACGGGGCGCACGTCTTCTCGGGCTACCTGGGCGACTCCCGTTCCACGCAGGCCGTGCTGCGCGACGGCTGGCTGGCGACCGGGGACCTGGGCCGGCTGGACGGGGACGGGTACCTCACCATCACCGGGCGGAAGAAGGAGATCCTGGTGACCTCCAACGGCAAGAGCGTCGCGCCGGCCGCCCTGGAGGAGCGGGTGCGTTCGCATCCGCTGGTCGCGCAGTGCGTGCTCGTGGGAAACGACCGGCCGTACGTGGCCGCGCTGGTCACCCTCGACCCGGAGGGCATCGCGCACTGGCTGTCGATGCGCGGGCTGCCGCAGCGGCCGCCGGCCCAGCTGGTCCACGACCCGGACCTGACGGCCGAGGTGCGGCGGGCGGTGGTCGCGGCGAACACGCTGGTGTCCCAGGCCGAGGCGATCCGGGCGTTCCGGGTGCTGGAGGAGCAGTTCACGGAGGAGCGGGGGCTGCTGACGCCCTCGCTGAAGCTGAAGCGGCGGGCGATCGAGAAGAGGTACGCGCAGGAGGTGGCCGCCCTGTACCAGGCCGGGGGCTCCCCCGGGGTTTTCGGGCCGCGCGGCGGGAATACGCAGGTCCGGCGGCCGGTTTCCGACGACATCCGAGACGACATCCGAGACGACATCCGATGAGATCCGGCGCGCCGACCGTCCGGCGCCGCCCGGCGACCCCGAGGGAACGACAGCACGTGGACCAGGTCCCCGCCATCACGCTCAACAACGGCACCTCGATGCCCCGGCTCGGCTTCGGTGTCTGGCAGATCCCCGACGACGAGGCCGAGCGCGCGGTCGGGACCGCGCTGGAGGCGGGCTACCGCAGCATCGACACGGCGTCCGTGTACCGCAACGAGCCGGGCACGGGCAAGGCCGTCGCCGCGTCCGGGCTGCCGCGCGAGGAGCTGTTCGTCACCACCAAGCTGTGGAACAGCACGCGGCGGAGGTGGCGCCGGAAGGAGGTGCTGCGGGCGTTCGAGGACTCGCTCTCCCGGCTCGGCCTCGACTACGTCGACCTGTACCTGATCCACTGGCCGCGTCCGATGCGCGACGACTTCCTCTACATCTGGGAGGCGTTCGAGGAGATCGCGGCGGGCGGCCGGGCCCGCGCCGTCGGCGTGTCGAACTTCCGCCCGGCGGACCTGGACCGGCTCGGCGAGCGCAGCTCCCTGGTGCCGGCCGTGAACCAGGTGGAGCTGCACCCGCTGTTCCCGCAGGCCGAGCTGCGTGCGGAGCACGCCCGCCGCGGCATCGCCACCGAGGCCTGGTCCCCGCTCGGCCAGGGCCGGCGGCTGCTGGCGCTGCCCGCCGTCGCCGCGGTGGCCGCCCGGCACGGCCGCTCCGCGGCCCAGGTGGTGCTGCGCTGGCACCTCCAGCTGGGGAACATCGCGATCCCGAAGTCGGTGACGCCGTCGCGGATCCGGGAGAACCTGGACGTGTTCGACTTCGAGCTGGACGCCGCCGACATGGCCGCGCTCGACGCCCTCGCCGACGGGCCGCAGGCGGGGCGGATCGGGCCGGACCCGGCCGTCTGCGACCTCTGAGCGGGGCCGGGACGGGCGTCCTGCGCGGCCGAACGCCTTCGGTGCGCAGGAGTGGATCGTCGAGGAGCACCTCGACGATCCGGGGCCTGCGGGGGTCAGCTCGCGCCGTGGGCCGGGGCGAGGGCCTCGACGCGTTCGGCGAGGGCGAAGTCCGTCTCGGTGACGGAGCCGCCCGCGCTGTGCGTGTTCGTCGACAGCCGGACGGTGTTGTAGCCGAGGGTGAGGTCGGAGTGGTGGTTCAACTCGTCCTGCACGGCGGCGATGTGGGCGACGAGCGCGCTCGCCGCGACATGGGAGCCCAGCCGGTAGGTGCGGATGATCCGGTCGTCCTCGAACGCCCACCCGGGCAGTTCCCGCAACCGGTCCTCGATCTCCTTCTGCGAAAGCGGCTCGGCTGCCATCGGCATGCTCCCTTCCCCGTACGGGACGAACTCCTGACGTGGGGTCAAGGTTCCCACAACCGGGGCCGCCGGGAAGGGTGCGCGCGGCCGGTCGCGCGGTCTTTCCGCAACCGCTGCGGCCCGCTCGGCGGACCGTCGCCGACCTGCGGGAAGGCTTCCTGAGGTAGCGTCATGTGCATGGCGATCACGACACATGCGGACACCGGGTCCGTCGGCTCCCTGCTCCGCTCCTGGCGTGAGCGGCGCGGCATCAGCCAGCTGGAGCTGGCGGGCCGCGCCGACTCCTCCGCGCGCCACATCAGCTTCATCGAGACCGGCCGGTCCAAGCCCAGCCAGGAGATGGTGCTGCGGCTCGCGGACCGCCTCGACGTCCCCGTACGGGAGCGCAACGCGCTGCTCCTCGCCGCCGGGTACGCCCCCCACTACGCGCAGACCCCGATGGACGACCCGGCGATGGGCACCCTGCGCGAGGGCCTGGAGCGGCTGCTGACGGGCTACGAGCCGTACCCGGCGCTGGTCGTGGACGCCATGTACAACGTGGTCGCCGCCAACCGGGGCATCGCGATGCTGCTCGACGGCCTGCCCGGGCACCTGCTGACCCCGCCGCTGAACGCGATGCGGATCACCCTGCACCCCGAGGGGCTGGCTTCGCGGATCCACAACCTCAAGGAGTGGCGCGGCCACCTGCTGGCGCAGATGGAGCGGCAGATCGCGCTGGCCCGCTCCGCGCCGCTGCGCGCGCTGTACGAGGAGGTCGCCGCGTATCCGGTGGCCGACCGCCCGGGCGACGCCGAACCCGCCGAGCCCGTCCCGTACATCGCGCTGCCGCTGGTCATCGAGCACGACGGGCACCGGCTGTCGTTCGTGTCGTCCATCGCGACGTTCAACACCCCGATGGACGTGACCGTCGCCGAGCTGGCCATCGAGACGATGCTCCCGGCCGACCCGGCGACGGTGAAGTACCTGCGTTCGCTGGGGCCCTGAGGCCCCCGCCCGGGCCTCGGCCCCGACCGCGGCCGCGGCCGAGGCCCGCAGCGACAGCTGCTGAAGCAGCGCGAAGGCGGCGACGGTGAGGGCCTGGGCCGGGATCCAGGCCAGGCCCGCCGCGGTGGGCGCGTCCCAGAGGAAGAGCGAGACCAGGCTGAGCACCACCCAGGCGCAGTTGGTTTCGATGACGAGCTTCACCCCGAAGACCGAGGGCCGGCGGCGGGAGGCCAGCCAGCCGACGCCGGCGGCATAGGCGGTGAGGAAGAGGCCGAGCTCGAACAGGGTGGCCGGGCCGATGCCGAGCAGTCGGCCGATGGGAGCGCTGAAGGCGGCGTACGCCAGGCCGTTGGCGCCGGTGACGACGGCGTCGAGGGCGAGGAAGCGGCGCAGGGCGGTCTGCGGGGCGGCGGTGCGGGCGATTCCGGCGATCAGGGTTGCGGACATGGCGGATCAGCCTCCGGGAGGGTCGGGGTCGCAGGAGCCGGCGAGATGCCGGCGGCGGGCCGGCCCGGGGGCGCGGCGGGTGCTCCGCGGCCTTCCGTGAACCGGTGCCCCCACTGTGCCGCGCAACCGCGGCGGGGTCGATTACCTCCGAAGTCATGCGGTCGGCCCCGTCCTGACGGCCGGCCCGGGGGCCGCGCCAACCTTCTTTGACTCACATCGCAAGAAACGTTGGGGTTCTTATGTTCCGCTGCGACCCGGAGGGCTAGGCTGCACACAGCCGAAGCTCTCGAACGTCCAGTCGACATACGGAGAACCTCACGGTGACACCCGACGTCCGGACCGACCTCGCCGCGACCTGGTCGTGCGTCGCGGCGTTGGCGGAGCGGTGCGGCCGGGACCCCGCCGAGGTGCTGGACGTGCAGCGGCTGAGCCGGCTGAGCGGGGTGGAGCCGGAGCGGATCCCGGCGGTGGTGGCGGGGACGGCACCCGAGGCCCCGCTGTGCGAGCGGGTACACCGGCGCTTCCTGCGGCTGCGGGCCACCCGCCGCGACCGGCACGGCCGGGAGTGGCCGCTGGCCGCCATCGCCGACGAGTTCGACGCGCCAGGCGCCTCCTTAGGCCCGCTCAACGCGGGCACCGGGCTGCCCCGGCTGGGCCACGCCGCCGGTGTGCAGCGGTTCTTCGGGGTGTACGCGGGCTTCCTCCTCGCCGACAGCAAGAGCGCGGTGGAGCGGGCGCTGGCCACGACCGCCGCCGAGGCCTGCACCAGGGCCGCGGCAGGCGCCCCCGTCACCGGCTCCGGTGCCACGAACGACCTGGAGCACCTGTCGTACCTGACGGGCATGCCCCCGCACGCCGTCGCGCAGACCCTCGACGGCCGGCCGCCCCGGCTCCCGCTCAAGGAGCAGGTGCACCAGCGTTTCACGCACCTGCGCAGCACCCGCCCGCGACCGGACGGGCAGGCCCACTCGCTGGCCGCCATCGCCCGGTCCTTCGACGCGTCCGGCCAGTCGCTGACCCGCCTGGCCCGCGGCGACGGGCTGCCCAACCTCGCCGCGGCCGCCGGGATCCAGCGGTTCTACGGGGTCGAGGGCGGCTTCCTGCTGGCCGACGACACCGAGGCCCTCGCCACCGCCCTCGCCGGCATCGCGTACGAGCTGCGGTCCGCCGAGCAGGACGCGCAGGACCCGATGCTCGCCGTCCTGCGGGCGCACGACGTACGCGGCATCGTCACCCGGGCAGGCCGCCTGTCCGCGGCGGGCTGGAAGTCGCTGGCCGACCACCTGGACGACCTGCTGGCACGGGAAGGCCTGCTCAAGGGCCCGGGCGCAGACCGCGAACACCCGGGCCGCACGGCACGGGGCCGTGAAGACACCGCCGAGGGGGGAGCGCCATGAGGACCACACGGACCATGCGGAAGCTCGGCGCGGATCTGCTGGCGGAGGTGCGCCTGACGGCGCCGGCCGATGCCGCCGCGGTCGTCGCAAGCCTGTGCGAGGCGTACGGCCGCAGGCGCGGCGGACGGCCCGTGGACTTCCGCTTCGCCGGGTTCCCGCCGGACACGGCCAGCGGGCTGTGGTTGGAGCTCGCGGACCGCGATCTGCTCATCATCGAGGAACGCACCCGGCCCGAGCACCAACTCGTCATCGCCTGCCACGAGTTATGGCACCTCGAGGAAGGCACCTGCGACAGTCACGGGCTGGGCATGGCCGTGGCCGCCCGGCTCGCGGGACGCCACGGCGACCTGGCGGAACTGCTGCACTCCGAGGCCGGCCTGGGCAGTGTCGTGCGGCAGGCCGCCGCCCGCGCCGACCGGGAGGACCCGGCGGAGACCCGGGCGGAGACCTTCGGCCTGCACCTCGGCAAGATCCTCAAGACCTTCCTCCAGCCGCCCCGCCAGGAGCAGCTCCCGGAGGCGATCGAGCGCATCAAGACCTCGCTCGGCTGGGGCCGTTGAGTGCACTCCCCTGCGGCGCGGCCCGGCGCCGCGGCGGCCGCCGGCCCGCCCGCCCCGCCGCCCTGCCGACGCACCTCACGCGCCGCTGCCCCCGCACGGCCCCGACAGAGAGCCCACCCCACACGATGACCCCCTCCACCCCGCCCCGCCACGCCGTCGTCATCGGCGGCAGCATGGCCGGCCTGCTCGCGGCGGCGGTGCTCGCCGAGCACGCGAAGGTCACGATCATCGACGCCGACACGCTGCCCGACAGCCCGGCGCCGCGGCGCGGACTCCCCCAGGCCCGGCACGTCCACGTCATGTGGTCCGGCGGAGCGCGCGCCATCGAGAGGATCCTGCCGGGCATCACCGACGCCTGGACCGCGGCGGGCGCGATCCGCCGGAGCCTGCCCACCGACCTGGTCACCAAGACGGCACAGGGCTGGATCCCGCGCTGCGGGGAGAAGCAGTTCAACATCTCGTGCAGCCGCGACCTGCTCGACGCGGTGGTCCGTGCCCGCGTGACGGGCCTGAGCGGGGTCACCACCCTCCAGCAGAGCCGGGTGCGGGCACTGGAGGGGACGGCGGCCCGCGTCACCGGCGTCCGGGTCGACACCCCCGGGCAGGAGGGGCTGCTGGTCACCGCAGACCTGGTGGTCGACGCCAGCGGGCGCGGCTCCCGCGCCCGGGCCTGGCTCCAGCAGCTCGGGGTGGGCGGGATCAGACGGGCGCAGGTGGACTCCGGGCTGGTGTACGCGACCCGGATCTTCGAAGCGCCGCCCGGGGCCCACGAGATGGACTTCCCCATCGTCAACGTGCAGTCCGACCCGCGGGTTCCCGTGCCCGGGCAGACCGCGACGATCGTGCCCATCGAGAACGGCCAGTGGCAGGTCACCCTGTCGGGCACCCGCGGGGGCCAGCCCACCGGCGACCCCGACCGGTTCATCCCGTTCGCCAAGGGCATCCGGGACCCGATCGTCGGCGAGCTCCTCGAGGGCCGCAAGCCGCTCACCGACGTCGCCGTCACCCAGGGCACCGCCAACCGGCGGCTCTACTTCGAGAAGGCCGCCCTGCCCGACGGGTTCTTCGCCGTCGGGGACTCGGTGGCCACCTTCAACCCGCTGTACGGGCAGGGCATGACCGTCGCCGCCCAGGGCCTGCTGGCCGTACGGGCGCTGCTGCGCGCCAAGGGGCTCGCCCACCCGTCGTTCGGCCGCGAGGCGCAGCGCGCGCTCGCCCCGATGGTGGCCACCGCCTGGGAGCTGGCCACGTCCCAGGACATCCTCTACCCCGGGGCCACCGGGATGCGGCCGAGGGCCGGGGTCGGCCTGCTGAACGCGTACGTCAACCGGCTGGTGACGGGCGCGACGACCCGGGAGGCGCTGACGGCCGCGTTCCTCCGGGTCATCACGATGAGCAGCCCGCCCACGTACTGGCTCCGCCCGTCGGTGGTGTGGCGGGTGCTGCGCGCCTCGGACCGGGGTGCGCTCCAGGCGCCGCCGCTGACCGCGGCCGAGCGGGCCGTGGCGGGGCTCGACCCGGTGGCCGGGCGGGCCGGGCCCGCGGCCGCCCCCCGGCCGGGCGGTCCCGTCGATCCGGTGGGCCCCGTCGGCCAGGCGCGATGACGGACGGGCTCATCCTCTACGTCCCGGGGTCGGTGCTGATCCTGGCCCTGCTGATCAAGGCGCCGACACTGCGCAGGAACTGGGACCAGCCGCTGATGCGGGCGGTGTGCACGCTGCTGGTCGTCGGCTGCCTCGTGATGTTCCTGGCGGCGCCGCCGACGATCTCGGCGGTGAACCGGCTGACCGGCATCACCAACTTCTCCGCGCCGCTGGTGTACGCGGTGCTCACCGCGTTCTCCGGGTCGTGCATCGTCCTGGTGCTGCACTGGGGCGGCGGCCCGCCCGCGGTGGTGCGCCGGGCGACCCGGCTCACGTCGGCGGTGTTCGGCGCCGTCGCCCTGCTCATCGTCTTCCTGTTCGTGATGGGGGACGCGCCGGTCGAGCGGGTGCGGGACCTGGACACGTACTACGCCAACACGCCCTGGCTGCGCGAGATGATCGTCTGCTACCTGCTGGCCCACATGGCGGGCAGTACCGCGCTGACCGGCCTGTGCTGGAAGTGGCTGCTGAGGGCCGACCCCTCGCTGCGGCCGCTGCGCACCGGGCTGGCACTGATCGTGCTCGGCGGGGTGCTGGACCTCGGCTACCTGGTGGTGAAGTGGGCGGCGGTGGGTGCCCGGTGGGCGGGCCGCGACTGGGACGGGCTGTCCACGTACGCGGCGCCGCCGCTGGCGGCCTCGGCGGCCCTGATGGTGGGGGCGGGGTTCATCGTGCCGCTGGTCGGCGGTTCGGAGGCCTGGCGGGACTACAGCCGGTACCGGCGGCTGCACCCGCTGTGGAAGGCGCTGCGCGGCTTCGCCTCGCCGAGCGTGATGACGGTGCCGCTGACCTGGTGGTCGCCGATCGGGATCCGGCTGATCCACCGGGAGTCGGTGATCGACGACGGGATCCTGGCACTGGGCTGCTGGTTCGACCCCGGGGTGCGGTGCGCCGCGTACGAGGCCGCGCGCGCCCGGGGCATGGACGGGCAGCGGGCCTCGCTGGTCGCGGACGCGGCCATGCTCGCCGCCGCCGTGCGGCGCCGGGAGGCCGCCGAGCTGGCGGGCTGTGTCGGGGAGCACCGGGAGGGCGCCGACCAGGGGCCGTCCGACCCGTACCGGCTGGACTCGACGCCGCTGGCGGCGCTGGCCCGGGAGTTCAGCTCGTCGCCGATCGTGGCGGCCGTACGCAGCGGCCGCGACGGCCACGGGGCCTGAGTCGGGCGGCCACGCGGTCAGGCGGTCAGGCGGCGAGGGCCTCCTCGGGCCCGGGCTCGGGGTTGAGGGCGAGCCACGCCCCGTAGGTGCGGACCCGGCGCCAGTGTTTGAGCTGGTCGAGGGCGAACGCCGCCCGGGCCGAGGCCTGCGGCCGCGGTTCCAGGCCCCGGGCCAGCCGGTGCAGTTGGAAGCGCACGAAGGCCAGCAGCCCGGCTCCGGCCAGGTCCCGGTCCTTCCACGCCGGCCGTTCCACGGTGACGCGCACGTCCTCGCCCGCGCGCCAGCGGGCCGGCAGGTCGGGGCGGAACGCCAGGGCGGAGGCGAGGCCGACGACGGCGAAGCCGCTGTCCAGGACCCGGCCCGCGGTCTGGCTGCGGGCTATCCCGCCGGTCAGCATCAGCGGCATGGTGGCGGCCTCGACGAACTGTTCGGCGAAGGCGAGGAAGTACGCCTCGCGCTCCAGCGTCCGCAGGTCGGCCGTGCGGCCCAGGGTGGCGGGGCTCTCGACGCTGCCCCCGGACAGTTCGACCAGGTCGACGCCGAGCCCGCCGAGGACGTCGAGGACCCGGGCGGCGTCCTCGGTGTCGAAGCCGCCGCGCTGGAAGTCGGCGGTGTTCAGCTTGACGGCGACCGCGAAGTCGTCCCCCACCTCGGCGCGGACGGCCCGGACGACCTCGGTGAGCAGCCGGACCCGGTTGGGGAGGCTGCCGCCCCAGCCGTCGGTGCGCCGGTTGACCAGCGGGGAGAGGAACTGGCTGAGGAGGTAGCCGTGGGCGGCGTGGATCTGGACGCCGTGGAAGCCGGCCTCCCGCGCCCGTCCGGCGGTGACCGCGAAGCGGGCGACGGTGGCCCGGATGTCGGCCTCGGTCATCGCGGTGGGGCGGGCGAAGCGCTTGGTGTGCTTGCCGAGGCTCACCCCGACCTCGGACGGCGCCCAGGCGGTGCCGGGCATTTCCGCGCCCACCTGCCGGCCGGGGTGGTTGATCTGCATCCAGACCTGGCCGCCGCCCGATGCGGCGGCCCGGGCCCAGCGGCGGAAGGGGCCGAGCGGGGCGTGCGCGTCGAGGATGACCGTCCCGGGGGCGGTCAGGGCCCGGCGGTCCACCATGACGTTCCCGGTGATCAGCAGTCCGGCGCCGCCCTGCGCCCACCGGCGGTAGAGGCGCTCGATGCGCTCGCCGGGCAGCTGGCCGGGCCCGGCGAGGCTCTCCTCCATCGCCGCCTTGGCCAGGCGGTTCGGCAGCCGGCCGCCATGGGGCAGGTCGAGTGGCGTGAAGAGGTCCATCTGCGCTCCCCCCGGACCGCGTGTGGCACGTGTCATCCGTATCCGGCCGACAAGATACCGCCACGTGTCCGAGAAGCGGCAGCCCCCTGCCGGCCGTGCCGCCCGGGGGCTGACGGGAGATGCGCGGCGCCCCGGACGCCCCGGGCGGGGCGGTCCGGGGCGTCCGGGGTGCCCGGGGCGTTCGCCGGGGTGCCGGTCAGAGCTCCGCGAGGGAGAGGCCGGCCTGCGCGGCGGCCGCCTGCACGGTCTGCTCCAGCAGCACGGCGATGGTCATCGGGCCGACGCCGCCGGGGACCGGGGTGATCAGCGAGGCGCGGGCGGCGGCGGACTCGAAGTGGACGTCGCCGACGTTGCCCTCGTTGTAGCCGGCGTCCAGCACCACGGCACCCGGCTTGATGTCCTCGCCGCGGATGAACTCGGCCTTGCCGACGGCGGCGACCAGGACATCGGCCTGGCGGACGATCGAGGACAGGTCCCGGGTGCGGGAGTGGCAGTAGGTGACGGTGGCGTTCTGCTCGAGCAGCAGCATGCCGGCGGGCTTGCCGAGGATGGCGCTGCGGCCGACGACCACGGCGTGCTTGCCGGTGAGGTCCACGTCGTACGCGGCGAGCAGGCGCATGATGCCGCCCGGGGTGCAGGAGACGAAGCCCGGCAGGCCGAAGCCCATGGCGGCGAAGGAGTGCATGGTGACGCCGTCGACGTCCTTGCCCGGGGCGATGGCCTCGAAGGCGGCGCGCTCGTCGATGTGGTGCGGGACGGGGTGCTGGAGCAGGATGCCGCTGATCGCCGGGTCCTCGGAGAGGGCCGTGATGGTGGCGACGAGCTCCTCGGTGGTGGTCTCGGCGGGCAGCGCCACGTGGCGGGAGGTGATCCCGGCCTTGGCGCAGCGGTTCTGCTTCATGCGGACGTAGGTGACGGAGGCCGGGTCCTCGCCGACGAGGACGGTCGCGAGGCAGGGCGCGGTGCCGGTGCGCTCGGTGAGCCTGGCCGCGTGCGCGGCGGTCTGCTCGGTGATGCGGCGGGCGAGGGCGGTGCCGTCCATGAGGCGGGCGGTGCCGGAGGGGGCGGTCTCGGCGGTCTGGGCGGTCGTCATAGGGGTCTCCTGGGCGTCGCTGCGGATCGCGGTTCGCCCAGGCGCGCGGCAGTCGGCGTACACGCGGTACGCCGGACGCACGACGGGTGTACGTACGCCGGGCCGCTCCCCGGTGGTGATCCACCCGAACGCCAGTCACGGCCCGCGCCCACTGTAGTCGACGGCGCCGGGCGGGAGGTTCCTCCGCGGTACATACCACCTGATTCCCCATCGAAGCGCGCAAACCGGACCGAGCGGTGGTGCCGGAGCCGGGAAGGCGCGGGCGCGCGGACGGATTTCCGGCCGATCGGTTGCGTGTCCACAGCGTGGCGCAGGTCACTCAATTCAGCGCGTAACGAATCGACTCGGGCATGCGATGAACCGACAGGTTGTCCTCGCGCGGCCCGGAATACAGACCCCCCTCGGGCCTGTTTCCCGAGTCCGCGCGATGATGACCCGCTCACCCTTATCTGTTCGCAACGAGAGGCTTCTTGTGTCGCTCAGCCCGTCCCGTACGTTCCCTCCGGAGATCGCCGATTCCGAGGCCCTGGTCGCGCTCGTCGAGCGCGGCCGCGAGCAGGGTCACATCAACGGTGACGACGTGCGCCAGGCCTTCGAGGCCGGCCGCATCCCGGTGGACCAGTGGAAGCGGGTCCTGCGCAGCCTGAACCAGGTCCTGGACGAGGAGGGTGTCGCCCTCCACGTCAGCGCGGCCCCCGCCACCAAGGCTGCCGCCAAGAAGCCCCGCAAGGCTGCCGCCGCCCCGGCCCGCACCGTGACCAAGAAGGTCGCCGCGCCGCGCCCGATCGGCGGGCGCAGCAAGGCCGCGACCGCCGCTGCCGCCGCCGCCGCTGCGGCACAGGCCGCGGCCCCGGCCGCTGCCGCCACCGCCACCGCTGCCTCCGCGGCGGCGATATCCGCCACGCCGGCCGCCGAGCCGCAGGCCGCGGCGGCGGAGGCCGCCGCCGAGCCGAAGAAGCGGACGGTCAAGAAGGCCGCGGCGAAGAAGACCACGGCGGCCAAGAAGACCACGGCGGCCAAGAAGACGGCCGGCAAGGACGTCGACGACACCGAGAACCCGTCCCTCGAGGGCGAGGACTGGGCGACCGAGGACCTCGTCGACGAGGTCGAGGAGGAGACCCCGGCCGGCCAGGGCTTCGTGCTGTCCGACGAGGACGAGGACGACGCCCCGGCCCAGACGGTCATGGTGGCCGGCGCCACCGCCGACCCGGTCAAGGACTACCTCAAGCTCATCGGCAAGGTGCCGCTGCTCAACGCCGAGCAGGAGGTCGAGCTCGCCAAGCGGATCGAGGCCGGCCTGTTCTCCGAGTACAAGCTCGAAGAGGAGGAGGACCTCAAGCCCGCGTACCGGCGCGAGCTGGAGATCCTGGTCGAGGACGGCCGCCGCGCCAAGAACCACCTGCTGGAGGCCAACCTCCGCCTCGTGGTCTCCCTGGCCAAGCGCTACACCGGCCGCGGCATGCTCTTCCTGGACCTGATCCAGGAGGGCAACGTCGGTCTGATCCGCGCCGTGGAGAAGTTCGACTACACCAAGGGCTTCAAGTTCTCCACGTACGCGACCTGGTGGATCCGGCAGGCGATCACGCGTGCCATGGCCGACCAGTCGCGCACCATCCGCATCCCCGTCCACATGGTCGAGATCATCAACAAGCTCGCCCGTGTGCAGCGGCAGATGCTCCAGGACCTCGGCCGCGAGCCCACGCCGGAGGAGCTGGGCAAGGAGCTCGACATGACCCCGGAGAAGGTCATCGAGGTCCAGAAGTACGGCCGTGAGCCGATCTCCCTGCACACCCCGCTGGGCGAGGAGGGCGACAGCGAGTTCGGTGACCTGATCGAGGACTCCGAGGCGGTCGTCCCGGCCGACGCGGTCTCCTTCACCTTCCTCCAGGAGCAGCTCCAGTCGATCCTGGGCACGCTCTCCGAGCGTGAGGCGGGTGTCGTCTCCATGCGCTACGGCCTCAACGACGGCCAGCCCAAGACCCTCGACGAGATCGGCCGCGTGTACGGGGTCACCCGTGAGCGCATCCGCCAGATCGAGTCGAAGACGATGTCGAAGCTGCGCCACCCCTCCCGCTCCCAGGTCCTGCGCGACTACCTGGACTGATCCGCGGGTCGGCCGGAAGCGCACCGGCCCCCGTACCCGGCCCGTGAGGGCGGGGTACGGGGGCCTTTCGCGTACTCGCGGGTTCAGCGCTCCAGCGGGTTCGGTGCCGGCAGGTTCAGTGCTCCAGCAGGTTCTTCAGCCGCTCCTCGTTGCGGGCCATCTCCTTGCGTGCGTGCGGCTTGGCCACGAGCGGGGCGATGACCTTGCCGATGCCGTGTCCCTCGAACTCGAGTTCCAGGGTCAGGCGGGAGCGCTTGCCGCCGTCCAGCGGCTCGATGGCCCCGTGGATGTCGCCGCGTACGGGCCCGTCCACGCCTCGCATGTGCCAGCTGCGGGGCGGGTCGAGCTGCTGGACCTCCATCGTCATCGGGATCTCCCGCTTGCCGATCCTGCGGGTGACGGCGACCCGCTGGCCGACGTGGGGCGGTGCCCCGTCCAGCGGACGGGCGGCGACGGCGCTCTCCTGCCACTCCGGGAGGTGTCTGGCGTCCGTCACATACGCGTAGACATCCTCGGGACTGCGGGAGATGTCGATGGTCTCTCTGATCGCGGACATGGCAACCCCTTAGCGCCCCCCTGCTTGTCCTCTCATTCCAAACTACCCCGCAGGTCAGGCGGCGGCGCGGGCTTTGCGGGCGGCGATCACGGCGTAGACGAGGACTCCGGCGAAGAGGAACAGGACGCCCTGGTAGACGGCGGCGTACCCGGAGCCGGCGACCAGCCACAGCGAGAAGCCGAAGGCGGCGGTGGCGAGGGAGGCGTCGCGGACGAGGCGGCCGCGGTGGACCTGCTCGGTCTTGCCCTCCAGCAGGAAGCGGACCTGCGCGGCGGTGGCGAGGAGGTAGGGGACGGTGGCGGTGAAGGTGGTGACCAGGACGAGGATCTCGAAGACGCCGCCGGAGCCGGCCGTGTAGTTGTAGACGGTCAGGGCGGAGGCCAGGGCGGTGGTGACGAGGACGCCGGCCACGGGGACGCCGCGCTGCTTCTTCCCGAAGGCCTTCGGGAACAGGCCGTCCTTGGCGGCGGCGTACGGGGTCTGCGCGCTGAGCAGGGTCCACCCGTTCAGGGCGCCCGCCATCGAGATCACGGCGGCGCAGGCGACGACGGTGCCGCCCCAGGTCCCGCCGAACATGGCGTTGACGGCGTCGGTGAAGGGGGCCTCGGAGGCGACCAGCCGGTCGTGGGCGACCAGGCCGAACACGGAGAGGGTGCCCAGCAGGTAGACGACGGCCGCGCCGGCGGTGCCGAGGATCGTGGCCCGGCCGACGTTGCGGGCCGGGTCGCGGACCTCGCCGGCGCTGACGGCGGCCGACTCCACGCCGAGGTAGCTGAACAGGAGGATCGCCGCGGAGGCGGAGAGGGCGCCGGCCGGGCTCTGGCCGGTGGCCTGGAACGGGCCGAGGTTGGCGGGGTCGAAGAAGAACAGGCCGCCGACGGCCACGAGCAGCAGCGGGGCGAACTTCAGGACGGTGGCGACGAGTTGGACGGTGCCCACCCAGCGGGTGCCGGCCAGGTTGGCGAGCGCCGGGAGCCACTGCATGGCCAGGGCCGCCAGGCACATGGACCACGTGTGGGCGCCGATGGCCGGGAAGAGGACCGAGAGGTAGCCGACCGATGCGACGGCGAGGGCCGCGTTGGACACCCAGGAGGTGATCCAGTAGGTCCAGGCCGCGAGGAAGCCGGCGAAGTCGCCGAAGGCGGCGCGGGCGTACACGTACGGGCCGCCGGTCTGCGGGAGGCGCTCGGCGAGCCGGCCGAAGACCAGGGCGAGGGCGATCGCGCCGAGCGTGAGCACGCCGAACGCGACCAGGCTGATGGTGCCGAACGGTGCCACGGAGGCCGGCAGCAGGAAGATGCCGCCGCCGATGATGTTGCCCATGACCAGGCAGGTCGCGATCGGGAGGCCGAAACGGCGGGCGTGCGGGCCGCCCGTGCTCCCCTCGCTGGTGTCGGGGGCGGGGGCGGGGGCCTGGGGGGCCGGGGCTATGGCAGGGGTGGTGCTCAAGGGGTCGCGCCTCGGGTGTTTCACATGCCGGACAGGTCGACACATGCTCCGGTACGGGGCAGGCCCCGCAAAATCAGCGGCTTTCGTCCGGTACGGACACCCCTGCGGACGGAAGGGTTCCGCTATGCGGGGCCTGTGACCGCGGATCCTTCACCAGACGTCTCCGCGACCCCGGCCGGCTCCCCCGGCTCTGCAAGCTCCGCAGGCTCCGCAATCGCTGCCGCCGCTGCCACTGCTGCCGCCGCTGCCGCCGCTGCCGTCTGCACCGGTCCCAGCGGCACCTGCGGCCCGTCCAGCTCCCGCAGCCAGCCCCGCAGGACGCGGTGCACGGCCTCCGCGCCCACCGGGCACGGCGGGTCCGGATCCGACAGCTCCACCGGCCACATCAGGAACGCCTGCCCCTGCTCCCCGCCCAGGCCGCCGTGCGAGCCGACCTGCTCCTCGAAGGCGTGCACCTGCCCGGTCTCCGGGTCGTACGCCGAGTTCACCATGATGTCGGGGACGTGCGGGAAGCCGTCGGTACGCCGGACCGCCTCGGCCGCCCCCGGCCCGAACGGGGCCAGCAGGGCCTCCGCCTCCCCCGGCTCGGCCAGCCGGGCCGTCGCCCCGCCCGGGCCCAGCACCTCCCCGTCCACCAGCAGGAACCCGATGCCCGGATGGTTGGCCAGAGTGGGCAGCAGGGCCGGGTGCGCCCGCTCGATCCGCTCCCGCGAGGCCCGGCCGCGCAGGTCCGGGAAGGAGATCACCCCGAGGTTGCCGGAGGCCAGCACCACCGGCTCCCGGCGCCCCGGCCGGGGCCGGTCCTCCTCGCCCTCCTCCACCGGCCGGTGCAGGGCCGCCAGCACCGCCGCCCGGGCCTCGGCCCCGCTCGGCGTGCGGCCGGCCCGGCGGGAGACGGGCAGCCCGCAGCCCGCCCGGACCAGGTCCTTCAGGGTCAGCCCGTACCGGCTCAGGAAGGTCTCCCCCGGGCTCTGCCCGTGGTCCGACAGCAGCACGATCCGGTAGGTGCGCGGCGCGTGCTCGGCGACCCGCGCGAGGAGCGCGAGGCTGCGGTCGAGCCGGGCCAGCACCTGGTCCGTGTCCCGACCGCGCGGGCCCGAGTGGTGGGCGACCTCGTCGTACCCGACCAGGTCGGCGTAGATCGCGGAGCGGCCGGCGAGCATGTCGCCGATCACCGCGGCCACGACCACATCGCGCTCGACGACCGTCGCGAAGGCCCGGATCAGCGGGTACAGGCCGCCCCGGGACACCCGGGGGCCGTCGCCGCGCAGCCGCGCCCGTACCGACTGGACGATCTCCCGGCCGACCTCGGCGACGAAGGAGACCGCGGTGCGGACGGCGTTCGCCGGGTCGGAGAAGTACGCGAAGTAGCCGGCCCGCGAGCGGTTCGCCCGGCCCCGGCGGGCCGAGACCGACAGCACCAGTGCCAGCTGGTCGGCGCCGCCGCTGAACAGATTGCCGCGGCTGGCCCCGTCCAGGGTGAGCAGCCCGCCGTCCCCGGTGCGGGCGACGGCCCGGCGCTGGAGTTCCGCGGCGCTGGTGGGACGGTTGCAGACCATCACCTCGCCGCTCTCCTTCTCGTACCAGCGGAAGGCGGGCACGTCGAAGGCGGAGCCGTGCAGGATGCCGAGCTGGCTGGAGCCGGTCTGGCTGGACCAGTCGGTGCGCCAGGGCGTGATGCGGTGGCTGCGCTCGAGCCAGTCGGCCACCGTCGGCATCACCCCGCCGGCCGCGGCCTCGCGCAGCACCCGGTGGCCGACGCCGTCGAGCTGGAGGAAGACCAGGCCCGGCGGCGTCGGCCGGGCGCCGGCCGCGCCCGCCCCGCGCCGGCGCCGGCGCCTCCGGTCGGCGAGCCGGTAGAGGCGCCGCCGGTACGCCTCGTCGTCGCGGACCGCGAGCGCGGTCGAGGTCGCCGAGGCCACGGCGGACATGACCGCGGCCACCACGACCGCGGTCTCGGGGGCCGCCTCCCCGTGCCCGGACGGGATCAGGCGGAGCGCCATCAGCAGCAGGGAGCCGTTGAGGAAGAACACGAGCAGGCCGAGCACCAGGGCCGGCACCAGCAGCAGGGCCCGTACCAGCAGCGGCCACACCAGCGCGCTCAGCAGGCCGAACGCCCCGGCGCCCCAGGCCGCGGTCAGGCCGACCTGGGTGATGCTGTCGCCGTCGCCGGACTGGAGCCGGAAATCGGGCAGGATGCCGGCCAGCGCCAGCATCGTCAGGGTGGACACCGCCCAGACCACGATCACGCGCAGCAGGGCGCCGCCCGAGCTCCGCAACCGTCCTCGCCGCACGCCGCACCCGCCTCGTGTCGCCCCCGGCCACGGCCGGGAGGCACCCCGGGCCCGCGCGCGTCTCCCGCGGTCCCCGCCGCCTCGTCCAGCGTCGCACAGCGGGCGCCCGGGCGTGGCGGGGTGGGCCGGGCCGGTCGGGTGCGGCCCTGCCGGTCAGGTGCCGCCCGGCCGGTCAGGTGCCGCCCGGCCGGTGAGGTGCCGCGCGGCCGGTCAGGTGCCGTCGTAGCCGGCGGTGGGCATGGAGAGCCGGCGGTGCACCTCGGCCTTCATCGCCGAGGTGTACTGCGGCTCGTCGAGCCCGGCGGTCTCCAGCCGTACGCCGCGCCGCCGGCACTCCGCGGTGAACTCCTCGACGGAGCGCAGTGCCCGGGCGAGCACGCGGTGGTTGGGGGCGACGAACAGGTCGACCTGCCCGGCGTCGACGTCGCTCCACAGCGCGCAGTGGTCGGGGCGCAGCCCGTAGACGAGCAGCTCCCTGGTGACGACGTAGCCCTGGTCGGCGGCCCAGCGGTCGCACATGGCGCGCTGGCTCCGGGTGTCCACGGCGAAGGGGTCGGTGTCCAGATCCTCGAGCGGGGCCAGGCTGGCGATCGCGGCCACGCGCAGCTCATCCATGCCGCCCGACCCTACTCCGATCCGCGGCCCGGGAGGAGGGGTGCGGGCGGTTTCGATTGCGGGCGCCCGTACCGGGCAGCATCCAGGCGGGGCCGCGACAGGACGGGGGTGCCGGGTGCCGGTGGACATCACCTGGTGGGGGCATGCCGCGTGCACGGTCGAGGACTCCGGGGTGCGGGTGCTGACGGACCCGCTGTTCGCCCGGCGGCTGGCGCACCTGCGGCGGCGGCGCGGGGCTCCGCCGCCGCCGGAAGCGGCCCGGGCGGACGTGGCGGTGGTGTCGCACCTGCACGCCGACCACCTGCACCTGCCCTCGCTGGCCCGGCTGGCGCCGGGGACCCGGCTGGTCGTGCCGCGCGGGGCGCGGCGGGCGGTGCCGGGGCTGGCCCGGCTGGCCGGGGTGCGGTCCCTGGCGGTGACGGAGGTGGCCCCGGGGGACGAGGTGGGCGTGGGTCCCGGGGTGACGGTGCGGGCGGTCAGTGCGCGGCACGACGGGCGGCGGCTGCCGTTCGGGCCGCATCTGGCGCCGGCGCTGGGGTACGTGGTGCAGGGCGCGCGGCGGACGTACTTCGCCGGGGACACGGGGCTGTTCGCGTCCATGGCCGAGGAGGTCGGGCCGGTGGACGTGGCGCTGCTGCCGGTGGGCGGCTGGGGCCCGTACCTGGGGCCGGGGCACCTGGACGCGGTCCGGGCGGCCCGGGCGCTGGCCTCGCTGGCGCCGGCCGCGGCGGTGCCGGTGCACTACGGGACGTACTGGCCGATCGGGCTGGACGCGGTGCGGCCGCACGAGTTCCATGCGCCGGGCGAGGACTTCCTGCGGCATGCGGGGCGGCTGGCGCCGAAGGTGGCGGTCCGGGTGCCCGGCCACGGGGAGCGGGTGCGGCTGCCGTGATGTGGCCCGGGCTCGCGGCGGCGGCAGCGGCGGTCGGGCAGGTTCCGCCGGAGACCACCCAGCAGGCGGTCGGCTACCCGGCGCTGTTCGTGCTGGTGGCCTTGGGCGCGCTGGTGCCGGTGGTGCCGACGGGGGCGCTGGTGAGTTCGGCGGCGGTGGTGGCGTTCCATCAGCAGTCGCCGCCCCTGGGGGTGCTGCTGGTGTTCGGCGTGGCCGCGCTGGCGGCGTTCACCGGGGACGTCGTCCTGTACTGGCTCGGGCAGCGCGGGGTGCGGTCCCCGGGCGGCTCGCGGCGGCTGGAGGCGCTGCGCGGACGGGCGACGCCGGAGCGGCTGGAGCAGGCCCGGCGGCGGCTGGACGAGCACGGGGTGCTGGTGCTGGTGCTGTCCCGGCTGCTTCCGGCGGGCCGGATCCCGGTGATGGTGGCCTGCCTGCTGGCGCAGCTGCCGCTGGGGCGGTTCGCGCGGGGCGACCTGCCGGCCTGCCTGGCGTGGGCGGCGACGTACGGGCTGATCGGGATCGCGGGCGGGGCGCTGTTCGCGGAGCCGTGGAAGGGTGTGGTGGCGGCGGTCGCGCTGGCCCTGCTGGTGAGTGCGGCGCCCGCGGCGTGGCGGCGGCTGCGGCCGCCGGAGGCGGAGTAGCGGCGGCGGGCGGGGCGGGCGGGGGCGGTCACCAGGTGCGGGACGCCCCGATGGGTCATCCGGGGCGGGGTGGCGAGGATCCGGCGGGCGTGGCCGCGGTCCTTCGCCGATCGGCTCGGGGGACCCGGTCAGGTGGCCAGCCCTGCCAGGACCGAGTCGAGGAGGTCCAGGGAGGCGCGAATCTGCGGGAGTTCGAGGGGGTGCGGGGCGGTGAGCGCGGCGAGCCGCTCCTCCGGGTCCGTGCCGAGCAGCGGGCCGGTGGACAGGCGGACCCGCAGTTCGCCCAGCTCGTCCGCGAAGCGCTGGCCGCCGGGGGTGGGGGCGCCGAGCCGGGCTCCGAGCCAGTCCTCCAGCTCCATGGCGTCGCGGACGCCGTGGCGGGCGAGCCCGGGCCGCAGCGGCGTCAGGTCGGCGTATACGTGGCGGCCGGCCTGCGGCGGGCGGGCCAGTACTCCGGCCGCCAGCAGGTGACGGTGGACGGCGGCGGCGACCGCCCCGTGCAGGGCGGCGGCGGCGCGGGTGCGTTCGGCGACGGAGTCGGGTTCGTGGAGGGCGTGGGCCGCGGCGGCGGCGACGGGCGCCGCGACCAGGGCGCCGGTGGCGGCGAGGATGTCGAGGGTGCCGGCCCGCAGCCAGGAACCCTGCGGAGTGCCGGGAAAGCGGGCGACGGCGGCGGGCCAGCCGGCGGGCAGCAGCGCACCGGACAGGTCCAGGAGTACGGCGGCCCGGTCGGGCAGCATCTCGGCGGGGCTGAGGACGAGGGTGTCGTGCGGCCGGTGCACGGTGTCGCGCCAGCTCTCGTCGCTGACGACGAACAGGTCGGCGGTGACGGCCGCCTCGCAGGCCTCGAGCAGCAGTTCGGGCGGCGGCACGGTGGCGGTCGGGTCGTCGGCGACGGACAGCAGCAGCACCCGCGGGTCGCCGCCCTCGGCCCGCACCCGGCGTACGGTCTCCAGCAGGGCGTACGGGTCGGGGACGCCCCCGCACTCGGCCGGGGTCGGCACGTGGTACGCCCGCCGCCCCAGCATCCGGACCTGCGGGGTCCACCACGCCGGGCACGGCCGGGGCAGCAGCACGTCGCCCCCGTACGCACCGATCAGCGCCACCAGCAGCGCGGGGGCGCCGGGCGCGGCGGCCACGTGCTCGGGGTCGACGGCGAGGCCGCGCCGCTCCCAGTACCGGCAGGCGGCCTCGCGTACGGGTGCGCCGCCGCCCGGGGGCTCGGGGGCGGAGCGCTCGGCGGCCGCGGCCATGACGGCGGTGAGCTCGGGCGGCACGGGCAGCCCGGGCGGGGGCGCGAGCGGCCCGAACCGGACCGGCCCCCGGCCCTCCGCCGTGCGCCGCATCCCCTCCACCTGGCCCTGCCTTCCCCGGCTCGCCCTGACGCGTCCGTACTGCTCCGCCGACCGACCGCACCCTTCAACCGATCACGCCCTTTATATGATTGTCTGCTGGAATCTGCCCGTTGTGTCAGCCCTTCCGGCCGACCAGCGCCAGCAGCCTGGTCTGGGCGTCGGCGCCCGACGGGACCTCCAGCGGCGGCGCGTACATCCCGCCGGCCGCGAGCCCGTCCGCGTACGGCATGACCTCCTTGAGGGAGAACTCGACGAGCCCGGCGGGCAGCCGGTCGTCGGCGCCGATGGCCCGCGCGAGATCCCAGGTGTGCACGACGCAGTCCGCGGTCAGCTCCGCGCAGTACGCCGCCCCCTTCGCAGGCCCGTACGACAGCGCGACGGTGCGCTCCAGCGCCCCGGGCGCGGCGAACGCGGCGTGCGCGGCCTCGGCGGCCCGCTCCCAGGCGGCGACCGGGTCGTCGCCGAGCACGTCGCCGGAGAAGCGGTCGCCGACTTCCGCGACGGTGCTGCCGTCGGTGACCAGCGGCGGGATCCACAGCTGCTCGCCGGTGACGTGGTTGACGAGGTCGCGCACGTTCCACTCCGTGCACGGGGTCGGGGCGCCCCACTGTTCGTCCGCGACGGCGCGCACGCGCTCGCCGAAGAGCCGGAGCGCGGCGGCGTGCTGTTCGAGCAGCGTCTCGGGCATGGGTCTCACCGCCTCCTGCGTGGGCGTGCTCCCCTCCAAGCCACTCTCCTCGCCCCCGTCCCGCCCCGCCACCCAAGGGCGGGCACACGGCCCCGGCTTGCGGGCGGCCCGCCGCCGAGGACGCCGGAACGCCCCGACGGCCTACCTCAACGCGGCGGGCGCATGCGGAAGTTGTACGCCGGCGGCAGCGGGCGGTCCGTGATGCGGGACCAGACCTCCGCCAGGACCTCGTCGCCCTCCCTCAGGTCCGGGAGTTCGAAGCCGTCCTCGAAGACGCGGCGGGCCGCGGCCATGTGGCCCTCGGCCGCCAGCAGCAGCGCCGCCAGCAGGCGGAAGCGGGGCTGCTCGCGCAGTACGGGGCGCAGCCGGTCCCACACCGCCCTGGCCTCGGCCGGGCGGCCGGTCTCCAGCAGGGCGGTCATCACCTCCCGGCCCAGCGCGGACTCGGCGGCCTCCCGGACGGTGCCGCCGCGGCTGTCCTGCGCCAGGTCGGCGAAGGCCTCCGCGTAACGCCGGGCCCCGCGCACCGGGTCGCCGGACAGGGTGTCCGCGGCCGCCAGGCAGCGCAGCAGCGGCCAGCGCGACGCGGCCCGGCCGAGGCCGCGCTCCCAGCTGCGGACCGCCTGGGCCACGTCGCCCGCATGCCACTGGGCCACGCCCAGGTGGTACTCGGTGAGCGGGTCGGCGGGGGCCGTCTCGAGCGCGTCCCGCCAGTGCGGGGCGACGAGGCTGGGCCCCGGGGGCGCCGTACTGCCCGGGTCGGGGAAGACGCCGCTGCGCCACAGCTCCAGCCAGGGCCGCTGCTCCTCCCCCAGGTCGGATTCGGCGAAGGGGGTGCCGGGGAGCTTGTGGCCGCCGCACAGGACCTCCAGGGCTCCCCATCCCGAGCCCCGGGCCAGCCGCTCCCCCGGCTCGGTGTCGGCCGCGCCGCGCCAGGCCGCGTACGCCTCCTCGACCCGGTCCCGGGGCAGGGCCGCCTCCAGGGCCCGCCCCGCCTCGGCGCGGGCCGCCGCCCAGTCGGATCCGTGCACGGCCGCCGGGTCCGCGGTCAGCGAGCCGTACGCCTCCAGCCAGCTCAGCTCCGCCCCGGCGTCCAGGCGTACGTGTTCCAGCTGGGTCCGGGCCAGCCCTGCCTGGATCTCGGCGTAGCCGCCGGTGCCCGGCTCGGTCAGCCAGTCCTGCCAGCGCCGGCCGCCCGCGCCCGCACCCCACACGAAGAGCTTCCGGCCGCGCAGCCCGTCCGTGGACGTCTGGACGAGGCCGCTGCCCGAGGCGTCCAGGGCGGCGATCCAGGGGCGCGTGCGGGCCCCGCCGGCCGGGTCCACCTCGTAGAAGAAGTCCGCCGCGTACTCGCTGCGCAGCGGGTACGTGCGGTCCACGCCCTGCCATTCGGGGACCGGGATGCGGCGCAGGGTGCGCTCGTGGCCGACCGGGGTGCCTCCCGCACCCTCGGAGCCGTGGGGGAGCCAGGCCTCGTCGGCGGGGGCGAGGACGCGGGTGGAGTGGTCCTCGGGGACGGCGGTGTTGGACCACCAGTAGACGGGGGCGGGCCGCTCGTGCGGGTTGCGGACGCGGACGCCGACGTACAGGAACTCCGAGTCCTCCGGCAGCCACAGGTCGACCTGGAACGGCAGGTCGCGCAGCCGCTCCCATTCCCACAGCCGCAGCATCACCCCGCCGTCCGGGGCCGGTACGGTCGCGGCGTGCAGCGGGGCGCAGGACAGGGTGGTGTGGCCGGTGGCGCCGATGTTCCATTCGATGCCGCCGGAGAACCAGGCGCCGTTCAGGGCGAAGTTCGCGGGCTGGAACACCGGGTTGCGGTAGAGCAGTTCGCGGCCGGTCGGCACGTGGACGAGGGAGTGGACGCGGCCGCCGAGGCCGGGCAGGACGGTGGCCCGCAGGTGGGCGTTCTCCAGGACGAGCGCCTCGAACTCCCGCTCCTGCCGCCGGCGTCCGTACCCGTCGAGGATCCGGACCGGCAGCACCGAGCGCAGCGGCCCGTAGCCGACCTGCCGGGCCATGTCGCGCGGCAGGCCGGCCCGGGTGCGCTCGTCGAGTACGGGTACGCCGGCGGGCGCGCCGAGCGCAGGCAGCGGGTTCTCGGGCCCCAACGGGGCGGCGGGCAGGGTCAGTACGGCGCGGCGGACGATGGTGGCCATGCGGCACATGGAACACGCCGCGGCAGCCGGTGCACAGGGATTCCGCGGATCACCACCGGTCAGGATTACGCAAAGCCGTGGCCAGGGCCGTCCAGCGAAGGCACCGGCGCCGAGCCGGCTCGGCCGGCCCTGCCCGCACAGGGCTCCGGCGGGCTCGTACCCGCCGGGCACGGTGCCGGGTGCGGGCGGGCGCAGTCCCGGGTGTGCCCTCATCCTGCGCCACGGCGGGCGCGGGGTGAAGGCGGGCCGGCCGGGCCGGGGACGGTCATCTCGGCGGTGATCGCCCAGCGTTCGTGGTCGCGCCAGGCCCCGTCCACGAAGAGGAAGTCGGGCGACAGCCCCTCCAGCCGGAAGCCGCGGCCGCGGACGAGGGCGATGGAGGCGGTGTTGCCGGGCTGGATGTTGGCCTCCAGGCGGTGCAGGCCGAGGCCGGACCGCTCGGGGGCGAAGGCGTGGCCGAGGACCAGGTCGAGGGCCTCGCCGAGGAGCCCGCGCCCGGCGGCGTGGGCGAACGCCCCGTATCCGAGGGCGCCGCACTGGAAGGCCCCGCGGACGATGTTGTTGATGTTGACGAATCCGGCGATGGCACTGGTGGCGAGCTCGCAGACGAGGAGTCCGGCGCAACTGTCGCCCTCGGCCAGCCGGGCCGCGTACGGCTCGTACTCCTCGAGGGTGGCGGGCGGGAACAGCCAGGGGCGGTGCAGGTCCCGGCTCTCGCGCGCCCGGGCGGTGAACTCGGGGCCGTCGGCGGTCCGGAAGGGGCGCAGCCCGACGCGCTCCCCCTCCGCGACATAGGTGGGAATTCGCATAGTGCCAGGCTAAGCGGTGTGTGATCATGCCCTTGTGATCACCATCCCGAACACCGAGGAACTCCTGCACGCGGCGGCACGCAACAACGCCGCGTGGTGCGCCGCGGTCTGCGCCGGCGGCGAGTTCACCGCGGACGCCTGGACCAGCGCGCGCCGCACCCCGCCCTACTACCCGGACGCGGTGACCCTGACCCGGGACGTCCCGGCGGCCGCGCTCGCGGCCGCGCTGGACACGGACTCCCCCGGCTGCTCGGTCAAGGACAGCTTCGCCGTGCTCGACCTGGCCCCGGCCGGCTTCGAGGTGCTGTTCGAGGCGCGGTGGATCCACCGCGCGGCGGGCGCCCCGGCCCCGGCGGGGACGGCCCCGCCGGCCCTGGCCTGGTCGCGGGTCGGGGACGCCGCGGAGCTCGACCGGTGGGAGGCCGCCTGGGACGGGGAGCGCAGCTCGGGGCTGTTCCACCCGGGGCTGCTGACCGGGGACATCGCCTTCCTCGCCGGGCGGGGCGCGGACGGGCGGATCCTGGCCGGGGCCGTGGCGAACGCGGCCGCCGGCGTGGTCGGGGTGTCCAACGTGTTCGCCGCGGACGGGGTCGGGGACGACGAGGCCTGGGCGGGTGCCCTCGCCGGGATCGCGGAGCTGTGGCCGCGGCTGCCGGTCGTGGGTTACGAGAGCGGGGAGGACCTCCGGACGGCCGCCCGCCACGGCTTCACCGAGCTGGGCACGCTCCGCGTCTGGCTGCACACGGCGCAGACGGCCGCCTGAGAGCCGCCTGAGGGCCGCCCGAACCGCGACCCACGGCCGGGGCCGGGCCGGGAGCGTCAGCTGGTGTCCAGGCGGAGCGGCGGCACGTCCGTCCGCTCGATGCCGAACACCTGGGCGTACAGGGCGAGTTCCGCCTCCAGGGCGCGGATCATGGTGTCGGCCCGGCGGAAGCCGTGCCCCTCGCCCTCGAAGGCCAGGTACGCGTACGGCACGCCCCGCCCCCGCAGGGCGGCGAGCAGCCGCTCCGCCTGGGCGGGCGGGCAGACCGCGTCGTCGAGGCCCTGGAGCAGCAGGAACGGTGCGGTGATCCGGTCGGCGAGGGCCACCGGGGACCGCTCGCGGCTGCGTACGGCGAGGGTCTGCGGCGGCCCGGCCAGGGCATCGACGTAGCGGGATTCCAGGTCGTGGGTCTCCTCGGCGAAGCCCTGCAGGTCCAGGACCGGGTAGCGGATCGCCGCGCACGCGTACACGGAGGTCGCGGCGAGCGAGGCCGCGGCCGTCCAGCCGCCGGCGCTGCCGCCGCGGATGGCGAGCCGGTCCGGGTCGGCGGTGCCCTCGGCGGCCAGGGCCCGGGCCACCGCTGCGCAGTCCTCGACGTCGACCACGCCCCACTGCTCGCGCAGCCGCTCCCGGTAGGCGCGCCCGTAGCCGGTGGAGCCCCCGTAGTTGACCTCGGCGACGCCGATGCCCCGCGAGGTGAAGTACGCGATGTGCAGGTCGAGTACGGGCGGCACGTGGTCGGTGGGGCCGCCGTGCACCCAGATGACGTACGGGGGCAGTTCGTCGGCGGGGGCCCGGCGCGCCGGATGGTGCGGCGGGTAGACGTGGGCGTGGATCTCGCGGTCGTCCGGGCCGAGGAAGGTGCGGGTCTGCGGTTCGGGGTAGTAGGCGGGGTCGACCGGGTCGACGCCCGCGGCGCCGACCACGCGGGCGTGGCCGCTCTCGGTGTCGAGCTCCACCACCTCGTAGGCGCTGCGCGGGCTGGCGGCGACCCCGTAGACCCGGTGGCCGCGGGCGGCGAGCGTGGGCTGCCAGGCGGTCCAGGGGCCTGCGGCGTCCACCAGGTCGCCGCTCTCCGGGTCGAGGACGCCGAGGACCGAGGAGCCCTGGCCGTGCAGGACGGCGACGAGCCCGTCGGGCAGCGGGGCCAGCCAGCTCAGCCCGGGCTTCCACAGCGGGCCGCCGAACTCCTCCTCGCGCGGGCACAGGTTGACGGCGGCGCCGCTGTCCGGGTCCACCCGGTACGGGTTCCACCAGCCGCTGCGGTCGCTGACCGCGAGGAGGCTGCCGTCGGTGCCCCACGCGACCTGGGCCACGGCCTCCGCGGGCCCGCCGAGCACGGTGCGGGTGCCGGTCAGGGTGCCGTCCGCGGCGATGGCGGCGAGCCGCAGCTCGGTCCCGTCCCAGGGCATCCGCGGATGGTCCCAGACCAGCCAGGCCGCGTGCCGCCCGTCGGGGGACAGCCGGGGCCCGGTGCTGAACCGGTGCCCGTCGTCGGTCAGCTCCCGTACGCGGGAGCGGTCGCCGGCGGCCGACCCGTCCAGCGGTACGGCGGCCGGCACGCGGCGGACGTCGGTCGGCGCCGGCCCGGTGAACTCCTCCAGGACGCACCACACCTCGGCGCCCCGCAGCACCGGGTCGGCCCAGCGCAGCCCGCCGCCGACCGGGGAGAGCGGGGTGAGCGGGCGCGGGGCGGGACCGCCGGGCGCGTCCGGCTCGTACGCGTACATCCGCTGGTCGGCGAAGTGGACGAAGACCACCAGCGGTCCGCCCTCGGGCCGCTCGGTACCCGCCCAGGGGCAGCCGCCGTACTCGGTGAACCCGCTGCGGACGTTCCACGGGGCGGGCAGGGCCTGGGCCCCGGGGCCCCCGTCGGGCCGGCGCACCAGGGTGCGGCGGCCGGCCTCGGCGGGCCGGGGCTCGGTCCACCACACCTCCGGGCCGATCGTGCCGACGTACTCGGGCCGGCCGTCGAGGGCGGCGGCGAGCTCGGCGCCGAGGGGCGAGGGCCAGCTGCCGTAGGGCTCCTGCGCGGCCGGCGGCGGGAGCGGAGCCGGGGATGCGGACGCGTTCGCGGACGGGGACGGGGATGCGGACGGGGGCGGGGATTCGGAAGCGGCGCCGCCCGCGGCGTCCGGCCGGGCGGGCCTCACGGGCTCCCCATCACAGCGTCCGCAGCGCGTGGTCGAGGACGCGCACGCCGAAGTGCAGGGCGTCGACCGGGACCCGCTCGTCCACGCCGTGGAAGAGGGACCAGTAGTCGAAGCCCGGCGGGAGTTTGAGCGGGGAGAAGCCGTAGCCGGTGATCCCGAGGCGGGAGAACTGCTTGGCGTCGGTGCCGCCGGCCATGCAGAACGGCACGACCCGTCCGGCCGGGTCGAAGCGCTCCACGGACTCGCGCAGCACGGCGAAGGTCCGCCCGTCGACGGGGGCTTCGAGGGCCACCTCGCGGTGGTGGAACTCCCAGGTGACGTCGGGGCCGGTCAGCTCGTCGAGGGTGGCCAGGAACTCCTCCTCGCCGCCGGGCAGCGTCCGGCCGTCCACGTACGCCGCGGCGGTGCCCGGGACGACGTTGACCTTGTAGCCGGCGTTCAGCACGGTCGGGTTGGCGCTGTTGCGCAGGGTCGCCTCAACGAGCGCGGCGGCCGGGCCGAGTTTGGGCAGGAGCCGGTCGAGGTCGGTCCGCGGGCTGTGCGGGTCCACCGACAGGCCCTGGAGGGCGGCGAGTTCGGTGATGCAGGCGGCGACGGTGTCGGTGAGGCGGACCGGCCACCGGTGCTCGCCGATGCGGGCGACGGCGGCGGCGAGTCGGCTGACGGCGTTGGCCGGGTTGGGCTTGGAGCCGTGCCCGGTGGTGCCGCGGGCGGTCAACTTCAGCCAGGCGGTGCCGCGTTCGCCGGCGGCGATGGGGTAGAGGGGCTGCCGGGGACCGGTGTGCACGGTGAAGGCGCCGGATTCGCCCAGCCCTTCCGTGCAGCCCTCGAAGAGGCCGGGGTGGTGGTCGGCGAGGAAGCCGGAGCCGTCGACCGCGCTGTCCTCCTCGTCGGCGGTGAAGGCGATCACGATGTCCCGGCGGGGTGCCGCTCCGGCCCGCGCCCAGGCCCGTACGACGGCCAGCACCATCGCGTCCATGTTCTTCATGTCGACGGCGCCGCGGCCCCAGACCACCCCGTCGCGGACCTCCCCGGAGAAGGGGTCCACGCTCCAGTCGGCGGCCTCGGCCGGGACCACGTCGAGGTGGCCGTGGACGAGGAGGGCGTCGGCGGACGGGTCGGTGCCGGCGATCCGGGCCACCACGTTGGTGCGGCCGGGGGTGCGTTCGAGGAGTACGGGCTCCAGCCCGGCGGAGGCCAGGAGGCCGGCGGCGTACTCGGCGGCGGGGCGCTCACGGCAGTCGCCGCCGCCCCGGTTGGTGGTGTCGATGCGGATGAGCCGGGAGGTGAACTCGACGACCTCGTCGAGGGCCACCCGGTCGACCGGGGAGCCGCCGACCGGGGACCTGTCGGCCGGTGGCCCGCCGGCCGGGGACCCCCCGGCAGGCGGCTCCCCGGCCGGGGTCTCCCCGGCCCGGTGCTGGGGCGTGGCTACGGACATGTCAGCCATACTGCTCCTCCACGGCCGCGGAGACGACCGTCGTGACCGCCTTGAACGTCCGGATCCCCTCGTACATCGCATTACTGGTGTACGCGACCCTGCGCTCCCCGCTGCGTGCGACGCCCGGGACGAGGGTGGCGGACATCGCCAGGTGCTCGGCGTCGAACTCCAGCTCCACCGTGTACGGGCCGCCCCGTACCGGCTCCCGGCGCACCGCGAGGGACGCGGCCTCCTTGGCGGCGGCCCGGATCTCGGCAGCGGTGCGGGCGGGGGTGCGGCAGACGGCGGCGTAGCGGGAGACGTGGTCCTTCACGGCGACGGTGACCGCGTCAGGGGCGTACCCGGCGGCGTCACGGCAGGTCAGGTCGTCGCCGGTGACGAGGACGACCGGCACCCCGTACTCGGCGACGACGTGGGCGTTGAGCAGGCCCTCGCTCGCGCGGACGCCGTTCAGCCAGACCCCGGTGATCGAGTTGGCGAGGTAGGTGTGGGCGAGGACGCCCTCGGCTCCGGCGCCGGTGTGGTAGCCGACGAAGGCGATCCCGTCGACGTCCCCGTGCTGGACACCCTCGACCATGGACAGGGTCTTGTGCCGCCCGGTGAGCATCTCGGCCCGCTCGTCGAGCTGTTCGAGGAGGAGGTTCCGCATGGTCCAGTGGGCCTCGTTGACGAGGACCCGGTCGGCGCCGCCGTCGAGGAAGCCGAGGACGGCCGCGTTCACGTCGGAGGTGAACATCGGGCGGCAGCGCTCCCACTGGGGGGTGCCGGGCAGGACGTCGGCGGGCCAGGTGACGCCGGTGGCGCCTTCCATGTCGGCGGAGATGAGGATCTTCATCGGGCCCCCGGAGGTCGGGTGCGCACAGCGCGGCGGCGGCGCGGACGACGCGGATCGGTGCCGTCCACGCGGGTTTCCACCCTAGCTTTCCGGGCGCGCCGGGGCCCGCCGGGCGCGCAGACGCTCCGTGATCCGTGTGCAGGTGTCGGAGACGGGGCAGCCGGGCGGCACGACCCGGCCGAGCTCCGGCCAGTACAGCGCGGACGCCTTCAGCCGGTTCTCCTCGCGGAAGTGCATGTACGGGTAGTACAAGCCGTGCCGTAGCACTGTCGCCCCCGGCCGGCCGTGCTCGATTCACCCGATGTGGTGAGGCCGTTCCCGGCCTCACCGGCCACCCTATGGCTCAGGCCTCGACTTCGCGGGCCAGGTTCTCCAGGACCGCGTCGTAGATCCGGCCGAGGCCCTTGGGGGCGAAGGTGCGCTCGAAGAAGCCGCCGATGCCGCCGGCGCCGTTCCAGACGGTGCTGACGACGGCCTTGGACCTGCCCTCGCCGGCCGGGGTGACGGTCCAGGTGGTGACCATGGAGGAGTTGCGGTCCTTCTCCACGAGCTGGCCGTCGGTGGGCTCGGTGACCTCCAGCAGGCAGTCGCGGACGCGCTTGCTGGTGGCCTGGAGCTTCCAGTGGACGAGGGTGCCCTCGCCGTCGCCGCCCTCGCGCACCTCGTACTCGCTGAAGTGCTCGGGCAGCAGCTTGCCCCGGGTGCCGGTGTAGTCCGCCAGCGCATCGAACACGGTGTCCGCGTCGGCGGCGATGATGCGCTCCGTGGTGGCCTCGACCTGCGCCATACCTGTTCCTCCAGCAGTTGTGTTGCCTCGTCGGCGGCAAGCCAACCACTTCGGGGGCGGCGTCCCAAAATCGGCCCCCGGGGGGCGGCGGACGTCACCTCTCCCGGCGCCCGGATCGGCCGCCTCCTCGCCGCGTCCGGGGCGACCTTCCGTGACACCCCCGGTACTCCATCTGCGGCCGGGGGCGCACGAGTGGTTCACCGCCCCCCGGGGCGGTATGCGCGGGTGTACGCGGGCGGGGCGTACGCGCCCGCCCGGTGCCGGGGCCGGACCGTCCGCCAAGTCCAGGAGCTCGCGGCGGAATTCGGCGGCGGCCCGGCCCGGCGGGGGGACGCCCGGACGATCGCCCGGTCGGAGCGGCCGGCCCGGCGCCCGCCCACCCTGCCGTGAGCGCCGGCGGCGCCTGAGCGGCCGTCACCCCGCCTCATCCCATCGGGCCAATCAGGGGCCCAATCCCGTTTTCCGGGCCGCGCTTCCGGGACGATTCCGCCCAGAACCCTCGGCTGGGAGGCCCCATGACCCGTCCCTTGAAGAAGCGCGCCACCGTCCTGCTGTCGATCGCCACCGCCACCGCCGCCGCGGTGGCCGGCCAGCTCGGGGCCGCGCCGGCCCCCGCGACCGCCGCCACCACGCCGGCCCCCGCATCCGCGGCGCCCGCCGCGCTGCGCTGGACCGGCTGCGCCACCAGCCGCTACCCGACGCTGCAGTGCGCCTCCCTCAAGGTCCCCCTCGACCACGCCCGGCCGTCCGGGCGCCAGATCACCCTGGCCCTGACCCGCGTCCCGCACACCGCCGCCAAGAGCCAGGGCCCGCTGCTGGTCAACCCCGGCGGCCCCGGCGGCAGCGGCCGGGGCCTCGCCCCGTACGTCGCCTCCGCCCTCCCGAAGGACGTGGCCGCCCAGTACGACGTGATCGGCTTTGACCCCCGCGGGGTCGGCGAGAGCGAGCCCGCCCTCGACTGCGCGACCGGCCACTTCACCCCCGTACGCCCCGACTCCGTGCCGTACGCGGGGCAGACCGAGCAGGCCAACCTGAAACGGGTGCAGGCCTTCGCCGAGGCCTGCCAGGCGAAGCACGCGGATGTGCTCCCGTACATCGACACCGTCTCGACCGCCCGCGACATCGAGGCGATCCGCACCGCCCTGGGCGCGCCGAAACTCAGCTACTTCGGCTACTCGTACGGCACCTACCTGGGCGCGGTGTACGCCAAGCTGCACCCGGACCGCGTGCACCGCATGGTCCTGGACTCCGTCGTCGACCCGGGCGGGGTCTGGTACGACGACAACCTCGCCCAGGACCGCGCCTTCGACGCCCGCCACAAGGCGTTCCTGGCCTGGGTGGCCGAGCACGACACCGCATACCGGCTCGGCACCGACCCGGCCGGGGTCGAACAGCGCTGGTACGCCATGCGCACGGCCCTGCGCGCGGAGCCGGCGGGCGGCAAGGTGGGCCCGGCGGAGCTGGAGGACACCTACATGCCGGGCGGCTACTACAACGGCTACTGGCCGAACCTGGCCGAGGCGTTCTCGGCGTACGCGGTGGACGGGAACGCCGAGCCGCTGGTGGCGGCGTACGAGCGGTTCGGCGCGGTGGAGCCCGCGGCGGGCAACGGGTACAGCGTGTACGCGGCGGTGCAGTGCCGGGACGCCGCCTGGCCGAAGGACTGGAACACCTGGCGGACCGACATGTGGCGCACGCACGCCGAAGCACCCTTCATGACCTGGAACAACGCCTGGTACAACGCCCCGTGCGCGTTCTGGAAGGCGGAGCCGCTCCAGGCGCCGGACGTGTCCAACGCCGACCTCCCGCCGGCGCTGCTGCTCCAGGCCACGCAGGACGCGGCGACGCCGCTCGGGGGCGCGCTGACCATGCGGGACAAGCTGAAGGGCTCGGCGCTGGTGGTGGAGGAGGGCGGCGGGAACCACGGGGTCTCGCTGAGCGGGAACACCTGCCTGGACGAGAAGGTGTCGGCGTACCTGCGCACGGGCCGGGCGGCGGACGCGACCTGCCCGGCGCAGCCGGACCCGAAGCCGGCGTCGGCCGGCAGCGCGGCGGCGCCCTCGGCGGGCGGCGCGGCCCTGCACGGGCTGCTGGGCTTCCGCAGCTGACCCGGCGTCCGGGGCGGGGACGCGGCGGGCCGCCGCCCCGCACCGCCCCCGGCCCGGGCCGGGCCGGGCGCGCCCCGGAAGCCGCCCCGGGTGGTCGTGCCGACGGCACCACCGGCATGATCATCCACCATGACCGACCACCAGATCACCCGCATCGCGGCGCCGGAGGGCGTCGCCCCCGGCACCGGCTACGCCCATGTCGTCATGGGGACCGGGACCTTCGTCGCCGTGTCCGGACAGTGCGCGTTCGACGAGAAGGGCGGCATCGTGGGGGCCGGCGACCCCGATGCGCAGGCCCGGCAGGTCTTCGAGAACCTGCGCCGGTGCCTGGCCGCCGCCGGGGCGGGCTTCGGCGACGTCGTGAAGCTGACCTACTTCGTCACGGACATGGCCCACCTCGACGCCCTGCGGGCCGCCCGCAACGAGGTGATCGCCCCGGACCGCCTCCCGGCCTCCTCGGCGGTCCAGGTCGCGGCCCTGGTCCACCCGGACCTCCTCATGGAGGTGGAGGCCTTCGCCGTGGTCCCGGGGCCCGCACACTCCTGACAGCCGCCGTCAGGGCAGTGCGCGCAGGGCCTGGGTGGCGGCCACCGCCAGGCGGGGATGGGCCTGGGCGCGGGTGAGGACCTCGCGGGCACGCGGGTCGGACAGTGCGCCCAAGCCCTCCACGCAGGCCAGGGCCACCCGCCAGTACGGGTCGTGCGGCGCGAGCCGCCGGGACAGGGTGCGGATCAGGGCCGGGGCGGACTCGGGGGCGCGGAGCGCCACCAGGAGGCGGACCGGCTGGAGGGCGTACGCCGTGCGCAGCTCGTTCGTGGCCAGGGCCGCGGCAGCACGCGCGGTGCGCGGGTCACCGAGCGCCGCCAGCGCCTCGGCGGCGGCCGCGCAGCGCGCCGGGTCGCGGTGGTTGAGCAGCAGGACCAGGGGTTCGAAGGCCCGGCGGTCGCCCGCGAGCCCCAGCCGGTACGCGGCCAGCTCGCGGGCCCACAGCGGCAGTCCGGCCGACATCAGGGAGGCCGCGAGCGCGTCCGGGTCCGCGTCGAGCAGTTCCCGGTAGCGGGGGGAGCCGTCCGCTTCGGCCCGCAGGCGTTCCAGTACGCCCTGTCCGCCCTGTCCGTCCCGTCCGTCCTGTCCGTCGCTCACGCGGCCCACCCTAGGGGCTGCCGGGGCGGCCCGTTCGGCGTTCTCCCGCATTGGCTGCCATCCCATGGCCAAGGCGACAAAGGGGACCTGACGGCACGACGGCCCGACCGGCCCCGATCCGAATCACCCCGGCCCGTCCCCTGCCGCCCGGGATGAGCATCCCGCCCGGGTGGGCGGCGTACGTCACACCGGCCGTCTCCTCCCGTGCTCTGGCCAAGGAGTTACCGACGAGTTAGTCTCGCTGCAACACGTACGAGGCCGGCCTGGTGACGCAGCCGCCTCGTGCAGTCGGTCCGGTACCCAGGTACCGCACAGCAGCACCGGTACCGCCAGGTACCGCTCGCAGCACGCGGCCGTCAGCCGTCCGCGGACTGCGCTTCACGTACGGCGTGGCCCCGGGACAGGGTCCGCCGCTCTCCGCCCCGCCCGATCACGGCGCTCCGTGCGGACATCTCCCGCTTCTCCTGTTTTCTTGCGCTTTTTCGTTCCTGCGTTCTTCCGGCCGTGCGTCGTGCGCCGCGCGCCACCCTCAGTCGTCACCCTCATCCACTGGAGTCCCGCGATGGACCTTCCGTCCACGTCCAGTCAGTCCACCCTCCAGACCATCGCCGTCGTCGGCCTCGGCACGATGGGCACCGGCATCGCCGAGGTCCTCGCCCGCGCCGGCCGCGAGGTCGTCGGCATCGACAGCAGCGAGAGCGCCATCCGCCGGGCCACCGCGTCCCTGGCGGCCGCCACGGCCCGTTCGGTGGCCCGCGGCCGCCTCACCGAGGAGGAGCGCGAAGGCGTGCTCGCCCGGCTGCGGACCTACACCGAGCTGGAGGCGGCCGCCGGCGCCGACCTCGTCATCGAGGTCGTCCCGGAGGACTACGAGCTCAAGCACCGGATCTTCACCGAGCTGGACGCGATCGTCCGCCCCGACGCGATCCTGGCCACCGGCACCAACGCCCTGTCGGTGACCCGGCTCGCCGCCGAGTCGCAGCGCCCCGAGCGCGTCCTCGGTCTGCACTTCTTCAACCCGGCGCCCGCGATGAAGCTCGTCGAGGTGGTCTCCAGCGTGCTGACCGCCCCGCCGGCCGTGGAGGCGGTCACCGCCCTCGCCCGCGAGCTGGGCAAGGAGCCGGTGTCGGTCGGCGACCGCCCCGGGTTCGTCGCGGACGGCCTGCTCTTCGGCTACCTCAACCAGGCCGCCGCCATGTACGAGTCGAAGTACGCCTCCCGCGAGGACATCGACGCGGCGATGCGGCTGGGCTGCGGTCTGCCCATGGGCCCGCTCGCCCTGCTCGACCTGATCGGCGTGGACACCGCGCGGACCGTCCTGGAGGCCATGTACGCCTCCTCCGGCGACCGGCTGCACGCCCCGGCCCCGATCCTGGGCCACCTGGCCGAGGCCGGCCTGACCGGGCAGAAGTCCGGGCGCGGCTTCTACACGTACGCGGAGCCGGGCAGCTCCGAGATCGTCCGCGACGCGCAGACCCCGCTGGAGGGGGCCCGGCTCGGCGACGGCCGCCCGGTCTCCTCGGTCGGCGTGGCCGGCTCGGGCACCATGGCGAGCGGTATCGCGCAAGTCTTCGCGCAGGCCGGCTACGCGGTGGTGCTGGCCGCCCGCAGCCAGGAGAAGGCCGAGGCGGCGAAGGCCGCCATCGGGAAGTCGCTGGGCCGCGCGGTGTCGAAGGGCCGGCTGACCGAGGAGGCGGCGGCCGGGACGCTGGCGCGGATCACCCCGGCCGGGTCGCTGGAGGCGTTCGCCGAGGTCGACCTGGCCGTGGAGGCCGTCGCGGAGGACCTGGCGGTCAAGCAGGAGCTGTTCGCGACCCTGGACAAGGTCTGCAAGCCGGGCGCGGTGCTCGCCACGACGACCTCCTCGCTGCCGGTGATCGCCTGCGCCCGCGCGACCTCGCGCCCGCAGGACGTGATCGGCATGCACTTCTTCAACCCGGCGCCGGCGATGAAGCTCGTCGAGGTGGTCCGGACCGTCCTGACCTCGGACGACGTGCACGCCACGGTCCGCGCGGTCTGCACGAAGGTGCGCAAGCACCCCGTCGACTGCGGCGACCGGGCCGGCTTCATCGTGAACGCGCTGCTCTTCCCGTACCTGAACAACGCGATCAAGATGGTGGAGCAGCACTACGCCGGCATCGACGACATCGACGCGGCGATGAAGCTGGGCGGCGGCTACCCGATGGGCCCGTTCGAGCTGCTCGACGTGGTCGGCCTGGACGTCTCCCTGGCCATCGAGAAGGTCCTCCACAAGGAGTTCCGCGAGCCCGGCCTGGCCCCCTCCCCGCTGCTGGAGCACCTGGTGGCGGCGGGCTGCCTGGGCCGCAAGACCGGCCGCGGATTCCGTGAGTACGCCCGCCGGTAAGCCGAGCCCGGCCCACGGGGCCCCCGATCCGGATGCGTGGGGAGGGCTGCTCGGGTCTGCCGCACCCTCACGGCGGACCGTTCCCTCCGAGCCCAGTGCGGGCCCTCCCCCGCATCCACCCCCGTACCGCCCCCCTCAGGCGCGCGCCCCGGCGCGAATGAAGTACTTTCGCTCTATGTCCCAGCCCGCCAAGACCTCACCCCGCGCCACAGCGGCCTCCGACAGTCCGGAGAGCGCGGCCGGCAGCAAGGCGGCCGCGCAGCGGCTGAAAATGCGCCGCGAGCTCGCCGCCGCCGCGATGGAGCTGTTCGCGACCAAGGGGTACGAGGCCACGACGGTCGACGAGATCGCCGCGGCCGCGGGGGTGGCGCGGCGGACCTTCTTCCGCCACTTCCGGTCCAAGGAAGAGGCGATCTTCCCGGACCACGACGACACGCTGACCCGCGCCGAGGCCGTGCTGGACGTGGCCCCGGCGCACGAGCACCCGCTCGACACGGTGTGCCGCGGGATCAAGGAAGTCATGAAGATGTACGCCGCCTCCCCGGCGGTGTCGGTGGAGCGCTACCGGCTGACCCGGGAGGTGCCGGCGCTGCGGGAGCGGGAGATCGCCTCGGTGGCCCGGTACGAGCGGCTCTTCACCCGCTACCTGCTGGCCCACTTCGACGAGACCGAGCCCCACGACGGCAACGACGACCCGCTGCTGGCCGAGGTGGCCGCGTCGGCGGTGGTGACGGCCCACAACCACGTGCTGCGGCGCTGGCTGCGGTCGGGCGGCCAGGGGGACGTGGAGGCGCAGCTGGACCACGCCTTCGCCATCGTCCGCAAGACCTTCGGCACGGGGATCGGCGCCGGACGGGCCCTGAGCTCCGCTCCCGCCCCGGCGGCGGCTCCGGCGGCCGCGGTCCGCGCGCAGGACGAGGTGCTGGTGGCGGTGGCGCGGACGGACGCACCGCTGGAAGAGGTCATGCGGACCATCGAAGAGGCGCTGCGCAACACGTAGCGAGCAACACCTGGCGCGCAACGCCTGGCGCGCAAGACCCGGCCGGCCCTACCCGGCCAGTCGAGTTCGGCGTCCAGAGCGACGCGGAGAACCACGCGAAGCGACGCTCGTCACAGCGGCCGCTCCCTTCCCGGGAGCGGCCGCTTCTCTTTGTCCGAGTTGCCCCTACTCACCGGTAACTCTGATCGATCATCGCTCATCTGCGCAGGTCAATCGGCAAATGAGAGAAAGTTTTGGCACGCGGTGCCTTGCTGAGTGACACGGGGTGCCATACGTTGAATCCCGTCCGGATGTCCCCGCGGTCCACGCCCACTCGGCACGGAACGCGCCCCGGACGCCTGCGTCACCAGGCACCCGCGCGCCGCACCACAGGCGCCGCTCCCGCACCACCGCTCCGCCGGACCGACGGCACCACAGCACCGCCCCACGTATCCGAACGCACTCCGCGCACCCCTCAGGCGCACCCTCATCCCGTGCTCTCCCCCCGGCTCCGCCCGGGAGGTCCCCCAGGAGGCAACACCGTGAAGGACATCCTGGACGCCATCCAGTCCCAGGCCGCCACCACCGCCGACTTCGCGGCCCTGCCGCTCCCCGACTCGTACCGCGCGATCACCGTGCACAAGGACGAGACGGAGATGTTCGCCGGGCTCCCGTCCCGCGAGAAGGACCCGCGCAAGTCCCTCCACCTCGACCAGGTCCCGGTGCCGGAACTCGGCCCCGGCGAGGCCCTGGTGGCCGTCATGGCCTCCTCGGTCAACTACAACTCCGTGTGGACCTCGATCTTCGAGCCGCTGTCCACCTTCGGCTTCCTCGAGCGCTACGGCCGGCTCAGCGAGCTCACCAAGCGCCACGACCTGCCGTACCACATCATCGGCTCCGACCTCGCGGGCGTCGTCCTGCGCACCGGTCCGGGCGTCAACTCCTGGAAGCCGGGCGACGAGGTCGTCGCGCACTGCCTCTCCGTCGAGCTGGAGTCCTCCGACGGCCACAACGACACGATGCTCGACCCCGAGCAGCGGATCTGGGGCTTCGAGACCAACTTCGGCGGCCTCGCCGAGATCGCGCTCGTCAAGTCCAACCAGCTGATGCCGAAGCCGGCCCACCTGAGCTGGGAGGAGGCCGCCTCCCCGGGCCTGGTCAACTCCACTGCCTACCGCCAGCTGGTCTCCCGCAACGGCGCCGGCATGAAGCAGGGCGACAACGTCCTGATCTGGGGCGCGAGCGGCGGCCTCGGCTCGTACGCCACCCAGTTCGCCCTCGCCGGCGGCGCCAACCCGATCTGCGTGGTCTCCTCCCCCGAGAAGGCCGACATCTGCCGGAGGATGGGCGCTGAGGCGGTCATCGACCGCAACGCCGAGGGCTACAAGTTCTGGAAGGACGAGCACACCCAGGACCCGCGGGAGTGGAAGCGCTTCGGTGCGAAGATCCGCGAGCTGACCGGCGGCGAGGACGTGGACATCGTCTTCGAGCACCCGGGCCGCGAGACCTTCGGCGCCTCCGTCTACGTCACCCGCAAGGGCGGCACGATCGTCACCTGCGCCTCCACCTCGGGCTACAACCACGAGTACGACAACCGCTACCTGTGGATGTCGCTGAAGCGGATCATCGGCTCGCACTTCGCCAACTACCGCGAGGCGTGGGAGGCCAACCGCCTCATCGCCAAGGGCAAGATCCACCCCACCCTGTCGAAGGTCTACTCCCTCGAGGAGACCGGCCAGGCCGCGTACGACGTCCACCGCAACCTGCACCAGGGCAAGGTCGGCGTGCTCTGCCTCGCCCCCGAGGAGGGCCTGGGCGTCCGCGACCAGGAGATGCGCGACAAGCACATCGACGCCATCAACCTGTTCCGCAACGTGTAGCGGAGCGGACCCATCCAGCCAGCCGCACCATCTGACACCTGAACCGTCGTCGGACCGATCAAGGGCCAAAGGGACAGCCTGAGATGACAGAGCGCCAGAAAGACCGTCCGTGGCTCATGCGGACATACGCCGGCCACTCCACGGCCGAGGCGTCCAACGAGCTCTACCGCCGCAACCTCGCCAAGGGCCAGACCGGCCTGTCGGTCGCCTTCGACCTGCCGACCCAGACCGGCTACGACCCCGACCACATCCTCGCCCGCGGCGAGGTCGGCCGGGTCGGGGTCCCGGTCTCCCACCTCGGCGACATGCGGCGGCTGTTCCAGGACATCCCCCTGGAGCAGATGAACACCTCGATGACGATCAACGCCACCGCCATGTGGCTGCTGGCGCTCTACCAGGTGGCCGCCGAGGAGCAGGGAGCGGACGTCTCCAAGCTCCAGGGCACCACCCAGAACGACATCGTCAAGGAGTACCTCTCGCGCGGGACGCACGTCTTCCCGCCCGGGCCCTCGCTCCGCCTGACGACCGACATGATCGCGTACACGGTCAACCACATCCCGAAGTGGAACCCGATCAACATCTGCAGCTACCACCTGCAGGAGGCGGGAGCCACCCCGGTCCAGGAGATCAGCTACGCCATGGCCACCGCCATCGCCGTGCTGGACTCGGTGCGCGACTCGGGCCAGGTGCCCGAGGACCGGTTCGGCGAGGTGGTCGCCCGTATCTCCTTCTTCGTGAACGCGGGTGTCCGCTTCATCGAGGAGATGTGCAAGATGCGCGCCTTCGGCCGCATCTGGGACCGGATCACCCGCGAGCGGTACGGCATCGAGGACCCCAAGCAGCGCCGCTTCCGCTACGGCGTCCAGGTCAACTCGCTCGGCCTGACCGAGGCCCAGCCGGAGAACAACGTCCAGCGCATCGTCCTCGAGATGCTGGCCGTCACCCTCTCCAAGGACGCCCGCGCCCGCGCCGTGCAGCTGCCCGCCTGGAACGAGGCCCTGGGCCTCCCCCGGCCCTGGGACCAGCAGTGGTCGCTGCGCATCCAGCAGGTCCTCGCCCACGAGAGCGACCTGCTCGAGTACGACGACATCTTCGCCGGCTCGCACGTCATCGAGGCCAAGGTCGACTCGCTGGTGGCCGACTGCCTCGCCGAGATCGACCGGATCCAGGAGATGGGCGGCGCCATGGCCGCCGTCGAGTCCGGCTACCTCAAGTCCCAGCTGGTCGCCTCGCACGCCGAGCGCCGCGCCCGGATCGAGACCGGCGAGGACAAGATCGTCGGTGTGAACTGCTTCGAGCAGACCGAGCCCAACCCGCTCACCGCCGACCTGGACACCGCGATCATGACGGTGGACGGGGCGGTGGAGGACACCATCGTCGAGCGGATCGTGCGCTGGCGCGCCGAGCGGCAGGAGTCCTCGGACCGGCAGGGCGGCGGCGACCCGTTCGTCTTCCCCACCGCCGGGCAGGCCCTGGACCGGCTGAAGGAGGCCGCCGCCGGGACCGAGAACCTGATGGAGGCCACCCTGGAGTGCGCCCGGGCCGGCGTCACCACGGGCGAGTGGGCGAACGCCCTGCGCGAGGTGTTCGGCGAGTTCCGGGCGCCGACCGGGGTCTCCTCCGCGCCGGTGGCCGTCGCCGCCGAGGAGGGCACGCCGCTGGCCCTCGTCCGCGAGAAGGTCAGCCGGACGGCGGAGGACCTCGGCAGCGGCCGGCTGCGCCTGCTGGTCGGCAAACCCGGCCTGGACGGGCACTCCAACGGCGCCGAGCAGATCGCCGTCCGGGCCCGCGACGCCGGCTTCGAGGTGGTCTACCAGGGCATCCGGCTCACCCCGGAGGAAATCTCCACCGCAGCCCTGGCCGAGGACGTGCACTGCGTGGGCCTGTCCATCCTGTCCGGCTCGCACAGCGCGCTCGTCCCGGAGGTGCTGGAGCGGCTGCGCACGGCGGGGGCGGGTGACATACCCGTCGTCCTGGGCGGCATCATTCCCCAGGCCGACGCCGCAGAACTGAAGGCGGTCGGCGTCGCCGCCGTGTTCACCCCCAAAGACTTCGGCATCACGGAGATCATCGGCCGTATCGTCGACGAGATCCGGAAAGCGAACAAGCTCGCCCCCCTCATCAGCACGGAGGTCCTCGCATGACCACGCCCACGTCCCCGTCCCCGGTGAACCGGCTGCGGCCGCGCCGCTCCTGCCTCGCCGTCCCGGGTTCGAACCCGCGCTTCCTGGAGAAGGCCCAGGGCCTGCCCGCGGACCAGGTCTTCCTGGACCTGGAGGACGCCTGCGCCCCGCTCGCCAAGCCCGAGGCCCGCCACACCATCGTCAAGTTCCTGAACGAGGGCGACTGGACCGGCAAGACCCGCGTGGTGCGGGTGAACGACTGGACCACCCACTGGACCTACCGCGACGTGGTCACCGTGGTCGAGGGCGCCGGCCAGAACCTGGACTGCATCATGCTGCCCAAGGTGCAGAACGCCGAGCAGGTCGTGGCGCTCGACCTCCTGCTGACCCAGATCGAGAAGACCATGGGCTTCGAGGTCGGCAAGATCGGCATCGAGGCGCAGATCGAGAACGCCCAGGGCCTGAACAACGTCAACGCGATCGCGCAGGCCTCCCCGCGCGTCGAGACGATCATCTTCGGCCCGGCCGACTTCATGGCCTCCATCAATATGAAGTCGCTGGTCGTGGGGGAGCAGCCGCCCGGCTACCCGGCGGACGCCTACCACTACATCCTGATGAAGATCCTGATGGCGGCGCGCGCCAACAACCTCCAGGCGATCGACGGCCCCTACCTCCAGATCAAGAACGTGGACGGGTACCGCGAGGTCGCCGGCCGTGCCGCGGCGCTGGGCTTCGACGGCAAGTGGGTGCTGCACCCGGGCCAGGTCGAGGCGGCCAACGAGGTCTTCTCCCCCTCCCAGGCGGACTACGACCACGCCGAGCTGATCCTGGACGCGTACGAGTGGTGCACGTCCGAGGCGGGCGGCAAGAAGGGCTCGGCGATGCTCGGCGACGAGATGATCGACGAGGCGAGCCGCAAGATGGCCCTGGTCATCGCGGGCAAGGGCCGGGCCGCCGGCATGCAGCGCACGTCCAAGTTCGAGATCCCCGGCAACTAGAAAGGCCCTGACCCCATGCAGTTCGGACGCACGTACGAAGAGTTCGAGGTCGGGGCGGTCTACAAGCACTGGCCCGGGAAGACGGTCACGGAGTACGACGACCACCTCTTCTGCCTCCTCACCATGAACCACCACCCGCTCCACATGGACACGAACTACGCCGAGAAGACGACGGACTTCGGCAAGAACGTGGTCGTGGGCAACTACATCTACTCGCTGCTGCTCGGCATGTCCGTGCCGGACGTGTCCGGCAAGGCCATCGCCAACCTGGAGATCGAGTCCCTGCGGCACGTCGCCCCGACCTTCCACGGCGACACGATCTACGGCGAGACCACGGTCCTGGACAAGACCCCCTCGAAGTCGAAGAGCGACCGCGGGATCGTCTACGTCGAGACCAAGGGCTACAAGCAGGACGGCACCCTCGTCTGCGTCTTCCGGCGCAAGGTGATGGTCCCGACCGAGACGTACATCAAGGAGCGCGGCGGCGAGCAGCCCGGCCGGCCCGAGCTGAAGGAACAGGGGAAGTAGCCATGGCACGACTCGCCCAGACCGCCGGGCTGACCGACGTCCAGCAGGAGATCCTCAAGACCGTCCGCGAGTTCGTGGACAAGGAGATCATCCCGGTCGCGACCGAGCTGGAGCACCGCGACGAGTACCCGCAGCAGATCGTGGACGGGCTCAAGGAGCTCGGCCTGTTCGGGCTGATGATCCCGGAGGAGTACGGCGGTCTCGGTGAGTCGCTGCTCACCTACGCGCTGTGCGTGGAGGAGATAGCGCGCGGCTGGATGTCCGTCTCGGGCATCATCAACACGCACTTCATCGTCGCGTACATGCTCAAGCAGCACGGCACGCAGGAGCAGAAGGACCACTTCCTGCCGCGCATGGCGCTGGGCGAGGTCCGCGGCGCGTTCTCGATGTCCGAGCCGGGGCTGGGCTCCGATGTGTCGGCCATCACGTCCAAGGCGGTCAAGGAGGGCGACGAGTACGTCCTGAACGGCCAGAAGATGTGGCTGACGAACGGCGGCACCTCGACGCTGGTGGCCGTGCTGTGCCGGAGTGACGAAGGACACCCGGAGGGCACGGCGCCGCACAAGTCGATGACGACCTTCCTGGTGGAGAAGGAGCCCGGCTTCGGCGAGGTCCGGCCGGGCCTGACCATCCCGGGCAAGATCGACAAGATGGGCTACAAGGGCGTCGACACGACCGAGCTCATCATGGACGGACTGCGCATTCCGGCCAATCGGGTCCTGGGCGGGGTCACCGGCCGAGGGTTTTACCAAATGATGGACGGCGTCGAGGTCGGCCGGGTCAACGTGGCGGCGCGTGGCTGCGGCGTCGCGCAGCGCGCCTTCGAGCTGGGCGTCTCGTATGCCCAGCAACGTCATACTTTCGGCAAGCCGATCGCCCAGCACCAGGCGATCCAGTTCAAGCTGGCCGAGATGGCTACCAAGGTCGAGGCCGCTCATGCCATGATGGTCAACGCAGCTCGCAAAAAGGACTCCGGGGAACGAAACGACCTCGAAGCAGGGATGGCGAAATACCTCGCCTCCGAGTACTGCAAGGAGGTGGTGGAGGACGCGTTCCGCATCCACGGCGGCTACGGCTTCTCGAAGGAGTACGAGATCGAGCGCCTCTACCGCGAGGCTCCGATGCTGCTGATCGGTGAAGGTACTGCCGAGATCCAGAAAATGATCATTGGGCGACGCCTGCTCGAGGAGTACCGACTCCAGGGCTGAAAGTCCCTTTTGCGGCGAATCCTCCGAGGGTTCGCCGCAAAAGAATCACTTGCAGTGACTGGCTGACGGGCATCGACTCGGCTTCTGGCTTGCCCAGTTGTCGCGCGCAACCGATAGCATTCCAGAAAAGCCGCCGTCCCGTCCCCCTGTTTGCGGCGCGGCAATCCACCGCTACGAAGGTCATCCATGCCCCACAGCCAAACCTCTGCACCTCGCGACAGCCTCCTGGGCGTACGCCTCGCGCGCGGAGCATCGCCGTGGCTCCTGCCGACCGTCGCCACCGCGGCGCTCAGCCTCGCCCGGGCCCGCAAGTCCGGACGCTGGGCCGCCGCGGCCGTGCCCGCCACCGCGCTCGCCGCGGGCATGCTGTGGTTCTTCCGCGACCCCGAGCGTGAGATCGCCCAGGGCCGCGTCATCTCGCCCGCCGACGGTGTGGTGCAGAGCATCATGCCGTGGAAGGACGGGCGGACCCGCGTCGCGATCTTCATGAGCCCGCTGAACGTCCACGTCAACCGTGCGCCCCTCGCGGGCACGATCACGTCCGTGGAGCACATCCCCGGCGGGTTCGTCCCGGCGTTCAACAAGGAGAGCGAGAACAACGAGCGCGTCGTCTGGCACTTCGACACCGAGCTCGGCGACATCGAGATGGTGCAGATCGCGGGTGCGGTCGCGCGCCGCATCGTCCCCTACCTGCCGGCCGGAACCAAGGTGGAGCAGGGCGAACGCATCGGTCTGATCCGCTTCGGCTCCCGCGTCGACATCTACCTCCCCGAGGGCGTCGAGGTCGCGGTCGAGGTCGGTCAGGCCACCACCGCGGGGGTGACCCGAATTGACCGTGACTGACCCTGAGACTCCTGCCGCGGGCTGGGTGCCCGAGGCCGCCGAGGAGGAGGCCGCCGAAGACGACATGCCGCTCTCGCTGCGGCTGTCGATAGCGGACACCCTCACCCTCGGCAACGCGACCTGCGGATTCATGGCGGTGTACTTCACCACCACCGGAATCCTCATCCCGCACCTCACCGGCAGCGGCGAGTCCGGCATGGCCCGGCACAGCGCGGCGACCGCGGTGATACTGATGCTGCTCGCGGCGGTCTTCGACCTCTTCGACGGCATCGTCGCCCGCAAGCTGCGCAGCTCCCCCATGGGCGCCGAGCTGGACAACCTGTCCGACCTGATCAGCTTCGGCCTCGCGCCGGCGTACTTCGTGCTGGTCTACGGCATGGTCGCCGACGACGCCCACCAGAAGGTGTCGGCGCTCGCGGCGATCGTCGTGCTGCTGGCCGTGGTGCTGCGGCTCGCGAGGTTCAGCTGCGTGACGATGAAGGACGGCATGTTCCAGGGCATGCCGAGCCCCTTCGGCGCGCTCACGGTCGTCTCGGTCGTACTGCTGGAGCTGCCCTTCGTCCCGACGCTGCTGGCGATCATCGGCGTCGCGTGGCTGATGGTGAGCCGGGTCGAGTACCCGAAGCCGCGGGGGGTCCTCGCGGTGGCGATGCTCAGCTGGATCATCTCGGCCATGGGCCTGCTGGCGGCGTGGGCGTTCGACGCCCCCGGCGGCCAGCTGCTCCTCCAGACCGGCTGCGCCCTCCAGATCGCGCTCGCGGCCACCATCCCGCTGTTCGCGACCACCCGCCGGGCGAACACGTTCCGCCACAACCGGCGCGAGGCGCGGGCTGCCCAGCTGCCATAGCGCTGCGCCGGCTGTACCCGTACGAAGGCCCCCGAGCCACCTGGCTCGGGGGCCTTCGCGCTACCCGGCCCGGCGACCCCGGCCCAGCCGAAGCGGAGGTCCGGGCCCGCGCCCGGGCGCCCCGAGCATGCCCCGTACGGCTTCGGGGCGACACGCCGGCGCCCCGGCCGGGCGGCGCCTCTGACCGGGCCCGCCCGACGGCAGCGCGGACGCCGCAGGGCCCCAGGCGGCCGGGGTGCTCGGGCCGGGGCGCCGGCCGACCCGAGCCCGTACGCGGGACGCGCGCACCCCGCCACGCGGGCGACCCCGGCGGGCTCGGACGGCGGCGCGGCAGTGTGCCGGAGCCCCGCCGGGCGCTTCGGGCGGGGCCGGGTGCGGCGGCGGGAGGTGCCGTCGGGGGGAACGCTGCGAGCCGCCGACCGCCAGCCGCCGGCCGGGGCCTTCGGGCCTGCGGCGAGCGGGGGCGGCGGCCCGGGCCCTTGCCCATCGCGGCGAGGCTGACAATCCGTGGGCTGCATCCGTCCGCTGTCCGGGAGGGCCCGGGGTTGCGGCCCTCGGCGGGCTTGCGCAAGGGCGGGCGGGTGTCGGGGATCCAGATCCGGCTGCCGCGGTGGGCGGGCCGCCGGCCCGGCGCCCACGGCGGGGTCCCCGAGGTCGGCGGCGTAAGGTTGGTGTCGGAAAACCGCCAGCCCGGGTGGCCGGGGGCCGGGATGCTGGAGCCATGTACACCGACACCGAGCGCTGTGTGCGGGCCGTGCAGTCGAAGGACGCCCGGTTCGACGGGTGGTTCTTCACCGCCGTCCGGACCACCGGGATCTACTGCCGGCCCAGCTGTCCCGCCGTGCCGCCGAAGGTCGAGAACATGACCTTCCTGCCCAGTGCCGCCGCCTGCCAGCAGGCCGGGTACCGGGCCTGCAAGCGGTGCCGGCCCGACACTTCCCCCGGCTCCCCCGAGTGGAACGCCCGCGCCGATGCCGTGGCCCGGGCCATGCGGCTCATCCGGGACGGTGTCGTGGACCGCGAAGGCGTCCCGGGGCTCGCGGCCCGGCTCGGGTACTCCACCCGGCAGGTCGAGCGGCAGCTGAACGCCGAGCTCGGGGCGGGACCGCTCGCCCTCGCCCGGGCCCAGCGCGCGCAGACCGCCCGGCTGCTGATCGAGACCTCGGCGCTGCCGATGGGCGACGTGGCGTTCGCCGCCGGGTTCTCCTCCATCCGGACCTTCAACGAGACCGTGCGCGAGGTGTACGCCCTCGCCCCCGGTGACCTGCGCGCCCGTGCCGCCGGCAGGGGCGGCCCGCCGGAGCCGCGGATTCCCGGGTCGATCAGCCTGCGGCTGCCCTACCGGGCCCCGCTCAACCCGGACAACCTCTTCGGCCACCTCGCCGCCACCGCCGTCCCCGGCGTCGAGGAGTGGCGGGCCGGCGCCTACCGCCGGACCCTGCGGCTCCCCTACGGCACCGGGGTCGTCGCCCTGACCCCGCAGCCCGACCACATCGGCTGCCAGCTGGCCCTCACCGACCTGCGCGACCTCACCCTCGCCATCAGCCGCTGCCGCTGGCTGCTGGATCTCGACGCCGACCCCGAGGCGGTGGACGGGCAGCTGCGCTCCGACCCGCTGCTCGCCCCGCTCGTGGACAAGGCCCCGGGGCGCCGGGTCCCGCGGACCGTCGACGCGGCCGAGTTCGCCGTACGGGCCGTCCTGGGCCAGCAGGTGTCCACCGCGGCGGCCCGAACGCACGCCGCCCGGTTGGTGACCGCGCACGGCGAACCCGTGGCCGACCCCGACCCCGAGGGGGGGCTGACCCACCTGTTCCCCTCACCGGAGGCGCTGGCCGCCCTGGACCCGGAACAGCTCGCCCTGCCGCGCAGCCGCCGCACCACCCTGACGACCCTGGTCGCGGCGTTGGCCGACGGCTCGCTGCCGCTGGGCGTCGACAGCGACTGGGAGGCCGCCCGCGCCCGGCTCGCCGCCCTGCCCGGCTTCGGCCCGTGGACCACCGAGGTCATCGCCATGCGGGCGCTGGGCGACCCCGACGCCTTCCTGCCGTCCGACCTGGGGCTGCGGAGGGCCGCCGCGGAGCTCGGGCTGCCGTCCACTCCCGCGGCGCTCACCGCGCGCGCGGCCGGCTGGCGGCCCTGGCGCGCGTACGCCGTCCAGTACCTGTGGGCCACCTACGACCACCCCGTCAACCACCTGCCCGCCTGAGGAGCACGCAGCACCATGTCGCACATCAAGCAGCACACCGTCGTCGACAGCCCCTACGGGCCGCTCACGCTCGTCGCCACGGACGGGGTCCTCAGCGGCCTGTACATGACCGGGCAGCGGCACCGCCCGGCCGAGGAGTCCTTCGGGGAGCGGGTCGCCGCCACCGAGGAGCCCTTCCCGGAGGTGGCGCGGCAGCTCACCGCCTACTTCGCCGGGGAGCTGACCGAGTTCGACCTGCCGATGCGCCTGGAGGGCACCGAGTTCCAGCGCAGCGTGTGGGCCCAGCTGGTGCAGATCCCGTACGGGCAGACCTGGTCGTACGGGGAGCTCGCGGCCCGGCTCGGCAAGCCGAGCGCCTCGCGGGCGGTGGGTCTGGCCAACGGGAAGAACCCGATCGGGATCGTCGTCCCCTGCCACCGTGTGATCGGCGCCTCGGGCAGCATGACCGGCTACGGCGGCGGCGTCGACCGCAAGGTCCGCCTGCTGGAGTTCGAGTCCGGCCGGGACGCCGCCGCGGGGCCGCAGGGCCTGTTCTGAGCCGGCCCGCGCCTCAGCGCGGACGGCCGATCCGCGCCTCCAGCACCGCGCCGAGCAGCGCTTCCTCACCGGGCGCGGTCAGCAGCCGCTTGGGCAGCGCCAGCGCACAGCGCTTGCCGCCGGCGCGGCCCACGAGCACGAACAGCCGGTCCGTCTCGTGGTGGCGGGTGAAGCCGCTCCACGGGATCCTCAGGGGCTCCACGCCGTCGCGGGCGGTGACGACGCCGGTGTCGTCGATCGTGTAGCGGTGGGTCCCCTTGGCCCGCTCCGTGCGGAAGGAGCGGGCGGCGAGCGCCGGGGGAACGAGCAGCCCCAGCACCGCGTACGCGGCCCCTGCGCACAGCAGGGCGGCCACGGTGTACGGCGAGTCCCCGAGGGCGAAGAGTGCCATGCCCGTCGCCGCGAGTGCCAGCGCGGTGGCGATGACGGAGCTGCGCCAGCTGCGGAACAGCCCGGACGCCCGGACGCCCTCGCGGTACTCGTCGTCGTTCAGGTTTCCGGTGAGGGTGAGGGTGACCGTGAGGCCGGTCTCGCGTATGTCGTGCACAGGGCGAACGCTACCGCCGCGGCGGTTAGACCACCGCCAGGGGCACCAGCAGGGCGAAGGCCGCGCCGGCCTCCACCGCGTACGTGAACAGCGAGGGGTGCTGGACGGGGGCGGCGAGCAGGACCACGCTCTGCCGGGCGGTGGCCGCCTCCACCCAGTCGGCGTCGGCCCCGAGGTTGCCCTGGTACCAGCCCTCGCAGGGGCCGGGGCCGGAGACGGCGAGCAGGTCGTCCTCACGGCGGTAGAGGGCCCGCCAGCCCTCGGCCGGGGTGGCCCAGCCGTCGAAGTCGGTGAACAGGGCCCAGCCGCCCTCGCGTATCGCGGTGTCGAACAGCCACACCGGCGTTCCGTCGGGGGTGACCTCGCCGCCCTCCTGGCGGTCGGTGGTGAAGTGGACCATGGGCAGGGCGTCCGGCCCGTCGGCCGTGCTCGGCCAGGCGTACATCGTGATCATCAGCTGATTGTGTCCTGCTCTGGATAAGCCCGGTGTCACCGACCCGGTGTCAGGAGGCGTCCGGACGGCGGCCGTTCTCCAGCTCCACGGTGCCCTCGCCGGACTCCAGGACCCGGCAGGCCTCCAGGACCCGCAGGCCGAGCGAGCCGAGGAGGTGGGCGGGGAGCTCGGCGGGCTCGACGAGGCGCCAGGAGAGCAGCTCCTCCTCCTGGAGCCGGATCGCGGCGAGCTGGGCCTCGTCGAGGACGCCGCCGTCGTAGAGGTAGGCCACCAGCGGCGGGCGTCCCGGGCCGAGCGTCCAGTCGACGGCGAGCAGCCGGCCGAGCGGCACGTCGAGGCCGATCTCCTCGGCGGTCTCACGGCGGGCGGCCGCCCGCGGGGACTCGCCCCGGTCGGACTCGACGGTCCCGCCCGGCAGTGCCCAGCCCTCGCGGTAGTTGGGCTCGACGATCAGCACCCGCCCGTGCGCGTCGCGGAAGAGGGCGGCCGAGCCGGCCAGGACCCGGGGCAGGCTCGCGATGTACGTGGCGTAGTCATCGGTGGTGGTCACCCGGCCACCCTACCGAGCGCCGGGCGTACGGGATCACGGCTGCGGCCGCGGATCGTCCCGTGGATCCGGACCCACTCAACCCGGTATGCAGATGTATGTCCTCATTTACTGGCATCACATGCCTGATGTGACCCAGGCCACCCATGGGCATAGGAGGATCCTCCGGATAGGCTCATGGGGGCGCGACTGCACTGTTCGAAAGCAAGGGATAGCAAGGTGACGGACGGAGCAGTAACTGAGGCCGCGCGCGTGCTCATCGCCGCGGACAAATTCAAGGGCTCGCTCACGGCCGTTCAGGTCGCGGAGCGGGTGACGGCCGGCCTCCGCAGGGCCGTACCGGGCGTGGAGGTCGAGACCCTCCCCGTCGCGGACGGCGGCGACGGCACGGTCGCGGCCGCCGTGGCGGCCGGGTTCGAACGCCGGGAGGTACGGGTCACCGGGCCCCTCGGCGAGCAGGTCACGGCCGCCTTCGCGCTGCGCGACGGTACCGCCGTGGTCGAGATGGCGGAGGCCTCCGGGCTCCAGCTGCTGCCGCCGGGTGTCTTCGCGCCGCTGACGGCGACGACGTACGGCTCGGGCGAGGTGCTGAAGGCCGCGCTGGACGCGGGCGCGCGCACGATCGTCTTCGGCGTGGGCGGCAGCGCCACCACCGACGGCGGCGCGGGCATGCTGGCCGCCCTGGGCGCGGTCTTCCTGGACGCGGAGGGCAGGCCGGTGGGCCCGGGCGGCGGCGCTCTGGCGTCGCTGGCCTCGGCGGACCTGTCCGGCGTCGACCCGCGCTTCGCGGAGGTGGACTTCGTCCTCGCCGGCGACGTGGACAACCCGCTGACGGGCCCGAAGGGCTGCGCGGCCGTGTACGGCCCGCAGAAGGGGGCCTCGCCGCAGGACGTGGCGACGCTGGACGCGGCGCTGGCGCACTACGCGCTGGTGCTGGAGGACGCGATCGGCCCGAAGGCCACCGAGCTCGCCGCCTCCCCGGGTGCGGGCGGCGCGGGCGGCATCGGCTACGGGGCGCTGCTGCTCGGCGCGAGCTTCCGGCCCGGCATCGAGCTGATGCTGGACGTACTGGGCTTCGCCCCGGCACTCGAGCGGGCGACGCTGGTCATCACCGGGGAGGGTTCGCTGGACGAGCAGACCCTGCACGGCAAGGCCCCGGCCGGTGTCGCGGCCGCGGCCCGCGCGGCGGGCAAGGAGGTCGTGGCGGTGTGCGGGCGGCTGCTGCTGGAGCAGTCGGCGCTCCGGGCGGCGGGCATCCGCCGGGCGTACCCGCTGACGGAACTCGAACCGGACCCGGCGAAGTGCATCGCGAACGCCGGTCCGCTGCTGGAGCAGGTCGCCGCCAACATCGCCGCCGACCTGCTCTGACCAGCCGTCCCGCGTATCCGCCGGAGCCCGGCGTCCCCGTCGGGGGCGCCGGGCTCCGGCGGATACGGCCCGCCCGCCGCAGGCGGTGGCGGATACGGGTGCCCGGCGGCGTCGGCGGCGTTGGGCGGCAGGCTGGGCGGTCCGTGGCCGCGGGCCCGGTACGAGGCCTCCCCCGGCACCGGCCTGGGTCTCGGTCTCAGGCGCGGGGTGGTCGGCGGCGTCGGTGGGGTTGGGCGGGCGCTTTGTTCGGCGAGCCCGGTCAGGGCGCGGGCCCGGTCAGGGCGCGGGCCGGTCAGGGCGCGGGCCGGTCAGGGCGCGGGCCGGTCAGGGCGGGGGTCGTGGGGCGTAGCCCGACCGGCCCACTGGTGGCGCGGGCCCGTCGTCCGGGACACCGGGGGCGGGCCGGAGAGGGCCGCGCCCTGCCTGGCCATGCCCCATCCGGCCTCGCCCCATCGCCTCACCCCATCCGGCCGTGCCCCATCTGTACGACCGGGGGCGGTCGCCGGGTCAGGCCGGGCTCGCGGGCGGGCGGGGCGGGCGTGCGGGCGTGCGTGCCGGCGCGGTCGGTGGCACGGTGGCACGCAGTTTCTGCGGCGTCGCGGGCGCGGCCCCGTATCGCCCCCACTGCCCGGCCCGCCGCCGGAACCACCCGCAGCCGGTGGGTTCCAGCGCGGGGCGGGTCACCGGCGCGGCGCGGATCTCCGGCGGGGCGAGTCGCCGACGCGGGGCGGGGCTCCGGCAGGGGCGAGTCGCCGGCGCGGGGCGGGGCTCCGGCGGGCGGGGCTCCGAAGGGGTGCACGGCCGGTTACCGGCGGGGGGTCGGCTTGTGGCGGAGGGGGCGGTGTGTGGGGCCGGGTCCGCGGCCACGCGCGAAGCACCATGACAGTGTTAGAAATGGCTCATGGCCGGACGTTTTGGTCGACCTCCCGGGGAGTCACCGCCCCGGCTGTCGGCCGAGCTCGACCCGGGACTGCTCGCGCGCCTCTCCCGGGGTGCCCACAGCGTCGCCGGTCAGGTCTTCGCGCTCCAGGCTTCCCTCGTGCTGCTGCTGATCACCGCCGCGGCGCTGGCGCTGGTGTTCCAGGCGCGCTACGACAGCGAGCGCGACGCCAGGAACCGGTCCCTCGCGGCCGCCGAGGCCTTCGCCCATGCCCCCGGCCTGCCGACGGCCCTCGACTCGCCCAACCCCACGCGCACCCTCCAGCCGCTGACGGAGGCCACCCGCCAGGGCGCCGGCGTCGACTTCATCGCCGTGATGAGCACCAACGGAATCCGGTACACCGACTCGCGGCCGGAGCTGATCGGCGCGCGCGCCGGCGGCGACCTCACGCGCGCCGTCTCCGGGGAGTCCTTCACCGAGGTGTTCCGCGGCGAACCCAGCAACGCGGTCCGGGCGGTGGTGCCCGTACGGGACGCGCGCGGGATGGTCGTGGGCCTGGTCGCGACCGGGATCGAGGTCGAGAACGTCTCGGACGCGGTGGAGGGCCAGCTGCCGCTGCTGCTGGGGGCGGCGGGGGCCGCTCTGCTGCTGGGCACGGCCGGCGCGGCGCTGGTCAGCCGGCGGCTGCGGCGCCAGACCCGGGGCCTGGGCGCGGCCGAGATGGCCCGGATGAACGAGCACCACGAGGCGGTGCTGCACGCCGTCCGCGAGGGCGTCCTCATCATCAGCGCCGACCACCGCCTGCTGCTGGCCAACGACGAGGCGCGGCGGCTGCTGGACCTGCCGCCGGAGGCCGAGGGCCGCTACGTCACCGATCTCGGCCTCGACGCCCACACCACCTCGCTGCTGTGGTCGGGGCGGGTCGCGACGGACGAGGTGCACCTGGCGGGCGGCCTGCTCCTCGCGATCAACGTGCGCCCCACCAAGCCGTACAAGGGGCGGCCCACCGGCAGCGTCATGACGCTGCGCGACTCCACCGAGCTCGCCGCGCTCTCCGGCCGTGCCGAGGTGGCCCGGGAGCGGCTCCAGATGCTGTACGAGGCCGGGGTGCGGATCGGGACGACGCTGGACGTGGCGCGCACGGCGGAGGAGCTGACGGAGGTCGCCGTGCCCCGGTTCGCGGACTTCGTGACGGTGGAGCTGCTGGAGCCGGTGCTGCACGGGGACGATCCCGAGCTCGCCGCCGGCATGTACTCGGAGATGCGGCGGGCGGCCCTGGGCGGGGTCCGCGCCGACCACCCGCTCCAGCCGGTGGGGGACCTCATCCGCTTCGACGTGCCGACGGCCCCGATGGCCGCGGCCCTGGACGCCGGCCGGGCGGTGCTCGCGGCGGACCTCGATGCGGCGATGGGCTGGCGGGCCCAGGACGAAGCCGGCACCCGGGAGGCCCTGGAGTACGGGCTGCACTCGCTGATCTCGGTGCCGCTCCAGGCCCGCGGCGTGGTGCTGGGCATGGCGAACTTCTGGCGGGCCGCCGCCACGCCCGACGCGTTCGACGAGGAGGACCTGTCGTTCGCGGAGGAGCTGGGGGCCCGGGCGGCGGTCTCCATCGACAACGCCCGCCGCTACACCCGGGAGCACGCGACGGCCGTCACCCTCCAGCGCAGCCTGCTGCCGCGGGTGCTGCCCGACCAGAGCGCCGTGGACGCGGCCTTCCGGTACCTGCCGGCGAAGGCCGGGGTGGGCGGGGACTGGTTCGACGTGATCCCGCTGGCGGGCACCCGGGTGGCGCTGATCGTCGGCGACGTGGTGGGCCACGGGGTGCACGCGGCGGCCACGATGGGGCGGCTGCGGACGGCCGTGCACAACTTCTCCACCCTCGACATGCCGCCGGACGAGCTGCTGGGACACCTGGACGAGCTGATCGACCGGATCGACCAGAACGAGTCCGCGGCCGCCGCCGGCCCGGACGGCGAGGACGCGGCGGCCGCGGGCGAGGCGGCCTCGGTCACCGGCGCGACCTGCCTGTACGCGGTGTACGACCCGGTGTCCGGGAGCTGCACGATGGCGAGCGCGGGGCATCCCGGGCCCGCGCTGGTGTGGCCCGACGGCCGGGTGGAGTTCCCGGAGGTTCCGGTCGGCCTGCCGCTCGGGGTGGGCGGCATGCCGTTCGAGGCCGTGGAGCTGCGGCTGCCGGAGTCGAGCCGGCTGGTGCTGTTCACCGACGGCCTGCTGGAGGGCCGCGACCGGGATTTCGACACCGGCCTGGCGCTGCTGGCCGAGAACCTCGCGCGGCCCGGCCGCAGCCCCGACCAGGCCTGCGGGGACGTGCTGGACGCGCTGCTGTTCCCGGCGCCGAGCGACGACATCGCCCTGCTGATCGCCGACACGCGGCTCCTGGAGGCCGACCGGATCGCGGAGTGGGAGGTGCCCGCGGACCCGGCGGCCGTCTCCCGGGTGCGGGGGGCGAGCGCGGGGCAGCTGGCCGCGTGGGGGCTCGAGGAGATCGCGTTCACGGCCGAGCTGATCCTCAGCGAGCTCGTCACCAACGCCATCCGGTACGGGAACGCGCCCATCCGGGTGCGCATGCTGCGGGACCGCAAGCTGATCTGCGAGGTGTCCGACGCCAGCAGCACCTCCCCGCACCTGCGGTACGCGGCCACCACCGACGAGGGGGGCCGGGGACTGTTCCTGGTGGCCCAGTACGCGGACCGCTGGGGGACCCGCTACACCGAGCGCGGCAAGGTGATCTGGGCCGAGCTGCCGCTCACGGACGGCGCCGAGCCCGCCGTCCCCGCGCCCGACCTGGACGCCCTGGAGGACCTGGCCTGGTGACCCGCCCGACGCCCCCGGCCGGTGCCGGGCGGGCCGCGGCCGCGGGCGGTGCTAGGCGGGCGGCTGGGGCCGATCGGGGGTGGTGCGGGCCAGCAGGAGGGCCACGTCGTCCTGCGGGGCGGTCGGCAGCAGGCGGGTCAGGACCGCGTCGCACAGCCGGTCCAGGGGCACGGCCGGGTCGCGCAGGACCCAGCCGAGCTGGGCCATGCCCTGGTCGAGGTCGCGGTCGCGGGCCTCGATGAGCCCGTCGGTGTAGAGGACCAGGAGGCTGCCGGCCGGCAGGGCCACCTCCTCGGTGCGGAAGTCGTGGCCGCCGGCGCCCAGGGGGGTGCCGGGCGGGCCGTCGAGGAAGGTGACCTGCCCGCCGGCGGCGGCCACGGCCGGCGGGGGGTGGCCGGCGCGGGCGATGGTGCAGCCGCCCGATGCCGGGTCGTGGACGGCGTACACGCAGGTGGCCATCTCGTCCTCGCCGAGGTCGGCCACGACGGCGTCGAGGGAGCGCAGCAGCCGGTCCGGGGGCACGCCGTGCCGGGCGAGGGTGCGGACGGCCGTGCGGAGCTGGCCCATGACGGCCGCGGCGTGGATGCCGTGCCCCATGACGTCCCCGATGACCAGGCCGGTGCGGCCGCCGGGCAGCTGGATGGCGTCGTACCAGTCGCCGCCGACGTCGTGGTCGCTGGCGGGCAGGTAGCGGCCGGTCAGCTCCAGGCCGGTGACCCGGGGCAGCGCGCTGTTGCTGAGGCTGCGCTGGAGGGTGAGGGCGGCGCGGCGCTGGTTGGTGTACATCCGGGCGTTGTCGATGTTGAGGGCGGCGCGGGCGACGACCTCGTCGATCAGGATGCAGTCCTGCTCGTCGAAGGGCTCGCGGCTGGCCAGCCGGGTCACGGTGACCGCGCCGAGCACGGTGCCGCGGGCGACCAGGGGGATCAGCCGGGCCGAGCCGAGGGTGGCGAGGTAGGCGCGCAGCGGCTCGGCGCGCGGGTCCGGGATGAGGGCGGGGATGTCGGCGCGGTACAGGTTCATCGGCCGGCCGGCGGCGATGACCTGCTCGTACACCGTCCCGGCGGGGATCTTGAAGGTCTGGCCGGGCAGCAGCTTCGCGGTGGGTGCGCCCGGGTCGGGGAAGACGGCCGCGAGGCGGCGCAGGACGCCGTGGTGCGAGCCGGCCGCGTCGTCGGGGGCGAGGACGGCCTCCAGCAGCTGTACGTCGGCGGAGTCGGCGAGCTGCGGCACGAGGACCTGGGCGATCTCCTCGGCGGTCTGCCGCAGGTCGAGGGTGGTGCCGATGCGGGTGCCGGCCTCGGCGAGCACGGCGAAGCGGCGCCGGGCCCGTTCGGCCTCGATCTGGGCCTGCTGGCTGTCGGTGATGTCGATGAGGGAGGCGATCACGCCGAGCGGGCGGCCGGAGGCGTCGAGGAGCGGGGCGTACGAGCAGGACCAGGTGTGGTCGTGGTCGGGGTCGGCGGGGGTGCGGCCGGTGCGGCGGACGTCGACGACGCCGGTGCCGCGCTCCAGGACCTGCCGCATGGTCGCCTCCAGCGCGGCGGCGTTGACGCCGGGGACGACCTCGGTGAGCCGCTTGCCGAGGTGGTCGGCGGGGCTGATGCCGTTCATCCGGGCCAGGGCGTCGTTGACCCGCAGGAACCGCAGGTCGGGGCCGAGGGTGGCGAGCCCGATGGGCGACTGGGTGAACAGGCTCTGGAGGGCGGCGAGGGAGTCCCGCATGCGCAGGACCTCGGAGGTCTCCACGGCGATCAGCATGGCCCCGGTGCGTCCCCGGGCGTCGGCGGCGGGGACGATCCACATCTCCATCGTGACGCGGTGGCCGTCGCGGTGGCGCACGGGCAGGGTGCCGACGACCGTCTCGCCCGCCTGGACGCGGCGGGTCAGCTGGTGGGCGAGCTCCTGGTTGGCGTCGGGGACGAGCACTTCGGTGCCGGGGCGGCCGAGGATGTCCTGGGGGCGGTGGCCGAGCAGGTCCTGGGCGGCCAGCGACCACTCCACGACGCGGCCGTCGGCATCCTCCCGCCACAGGGCGATCGGCAGCAGTTCCCGGAGCACACCCGCGTACCCGACGGCCGCGGCCGGCTGCTCCGGGACCTCGCTCGTCGACTGGTAAGTGTCCACCGCACCGACCTCACCCCGGGGGGTCCAATTCGTACCGGTTCACCCTATCCGAGCGTCAAGGGGAGGGCCCTGCGTCCTCACCCCGGGGGCGCGGCCGGGGGTACAGCCAGGGCAGGACGAACGTCACCCAGAACAGCACGGCGTACAGGACCAGCGCGCCCCACCAGCCGCCGAGCGGGCCCCGGCCGAACTGGATCAGCGCGGCCACCGCGCCCGCGGCGCCCGCCGCCGCGAGCAGCTGCTCCCGCCGGTCGGAGCCGACGTCCAGCAAGGCCCCCGCGGCCAGGGTGAACGCGGCGCCGACGATCACGGTGCGCCAGCCGCCGCCGACGTCCGGCGGATGCTGCCCGCGCAGCAGCCACAGGGCCAGCGGCGGGCCGGCCGCGAGGACGAGCGCGGTGATCCTGCGCGGCGAGGCCGGGCGGACCAGCCGCCACGCGGCACCCGCCAGCGCAGCCATGGCGTACAGGCAGACGGGGACGTGCCCGAGGAGGGAGGACCACCGGCCGGTGCTGAAGGCGACGCCGGTCCACATCAGCGCGGCGGCGGCCAGCATGTGCCAGGGCGCCAGGACCGCGCACAGCAGCGGCAGGCAGACCAGCGGTTTCAGCGCCCCGAGCACCGTCTGCACCAGGCGGGCGCCGGCCCGGCCGGTCGGCTGGAGGGCCGGCCAGGCGATGAGGCCGGCGCGCAGGGCGGCCCGGCGCGGGTCGCGGGCCCGGAGCAGCCGGCCGACGCCCTCGGCGCCGATCTCGCGGAAGGCGCCGAGCGCGCCGTCGAAGGCCCCGGGTTCCAGGGGCGGCGGGGCGGGCGGCGGGTCCGGCGGGCGGTTGCCGCCGTGCTCGCCGGCGCGGTGCAGGTCGGCGATGAGCGGCAGCTCCTCGTCGAGGATCTCGCGCTGCCTCAGCTGGGTGAGGACGCCCCGTACGCGGTCCCAGGGCGGCAGGTCGGGGGCGGTCACGACGTCCGCGGCCCAGGCCTCCATGAACGCCGATCCGAGTCCGGTCGCCTCGGCGACGCTCTCCCCGAGGGCCGTGAGGTCCTCGATGCCCCCGAAGCCGTCCTCCAGGCGCCGGTCGGTGGCGACCACGGAGACCAGCGAGGCGGCGCCGTCGAGGCGGCCCCAGGTCCAGTCGCTCATCCGCCAGCGGGCGCTGAGGAACGCGGCGAAGTTGTTGAGCTGGTTGCCGCTGAGCTTGGCCCTGACCAGGTCCTTCGGGGAGTGCGGGGCCACCCCGCGCAGGACCGTGGCGGTCGCCCAGCTGGTGTTGGCCGCGGAGACGGTGTGGAAGGAGATGTCCGTGGCCTCGGCCAGCGGGCCCGGGCGCAGCGGGCCGAGCAGCACCTCGGCGAAGGCCAGGGCGTCGGCCATGGTCGGGAACCCGGCGACCGCGGCCTCGTCCAGGGCCTCGTAGCCGTCGATGCCGGCCGGCAGGGCCGCACCGATCGCCTCGGCCAGCTCGGCGAGCCGCTCCCACAGGCCGGCGTAGACCTCCGCGAGCGGGACGGGGGCGGGGGCGGCGCCCGGCGCCACGGGAACGGGTGCGGGGGCGGGGGGCGGCGGGCCGCCGGTCGCGGCCTGGGCCAGGTTGACCGCCCAGGTGTCCCACTGCGCCGGGTCGGCACCGGGCGGCGGGAGGGCCGGCATCATGGCGCCGAGGCTGCTGGTGGCGGCCCGGTACGGGGCGGCGGCGTCGGCGGGGACCAGGCCCAGGGCGAGCTCGTCGCGGTAGGCGGCGAGGAGCAGGCGGTCCCGCGCGGCGATCAGCGTGGCGACGGCGAAGCGGAACGCGTAGAGCCGCCGCCGCAGGTCCTCGGCGACGGCCGGGTCCACCGGTGATCCGCCGGACTCCCAGGCCCGTACCCAGTCCATGAGCAGCCGCACCGTACGGGCCAGGGGCAGCGGGGAGTGGCCGGGTTCGGGGAGCGCGCCGGGCCCCTCGGGCAGTACCAGCCCGCCCGCGGTCTCCGGCCGGCGCAGCCGCCCGAAGAGGGTGACCGAGCCCTGGCCGACGGCGTCCAGCGGCTCCAGCGGGCCGGGGCCGGCCGGCAGCGGCAGCGCATCCGGGCCGGTGACCTCGGCCGGGTCCTCCAGCAGCCGGATCAACCGGGTGGCCTCGGCCGCTCCGACCTTCACGCGGTACGCGGGGAGCCGGGCCAGCGCCGCGCCCTGGAGCTCCTCCAGGGCCAGGGGCAGCACCCCGCCGGCGCTCTGCCGCTGCTGGGCCGCGGCCTCGGCGGCCCGCAGTTCGAGCGCGTCGTCGCGCAGGGACTCGGTGCCTGCCTTGACCGCCAGCGAGGCCACGGCGGTCCGCACGAGCCGCGGGACGCGCCGGCCGGTGCCCCGCTCCGGGGGCGGCGGGAACGGCGGGACGGGCTGGAGGAACAGCAGCCACCGGTCGGCCGGGCGGTCCGCGGGGGCGGCGGCGACGGCCCGGACCGCCCAGGCGACGGGGATGTTGTCCAGCAGTCCGCCGTCCATGAGCTCGATGCAGCCGCCCAGGTTCTCGTCCGGGTAGCCGGTCTCGCTGCTGACCCCCCGCATGTCCACGGGCAGCGGGTCGGTGAACGGCTGGGCGCCGTTGCCGACGTACACCCGGCCCGGTTCGAAGGCCCCGGGGAAGGAGGAGGTGGTGCGGGCGGCGTAGGCCAGCCGGTGCAGGGCGGTCTCGCGGGCCGCGCCGGTGGCGTCGTCGGGGAAGTCCGTCAGGGCGCTGCGGTGCCGGAAGCGGAAGTAGGCGTGGGACCGGCCGACCAGCAGCGGCCGTCCCAGGGTGGGGCGCACCCAGTCGCGGCGGGGCCGCAGCCGGGTCGCGGTCAGGATCAGCCGGAGCGAGGCCGGGGCCTTCCAGCCCGGCGGGGCCTGGTCGACGAGCGTGCCGAGGGAGGCGCGCAGCTCCCGGTAGAAGACCTCGTCGCCGCGCAGGAGCGAGGCCGGTACGCGGAACGGGATCGAGTGGCGGAGCAGCCCTTCGAGGTCGCCGAGGCGCAGCCACAGGTCGCGGACGCCCTTGCCGAAGGGCATTCCGTACACGAGGTGGCAGGCCATCAGGACGCCGTTGAGCCCGCCGGCGCTGGTGCCGACGAGGACGTCGACGTCGACGTGGTCGTAGCCGCAGGCCTTCAGCAGGCCCCGGTAGACGCCCGGCCCGGGGCCCTGCGCCGGGGCCGGGTCTTGGTCCCGGCCTTGGCCCTGGTTTCGGCTCTGACCGCGGCCTCGGCTCTGGTCCCGGCCTCGGCTCTGGTCCCGGCCAGGGTTCCCGCCGTCCGGGGTGCCCGGCTCCGGGGCGGCCTCCGGCTCCGGCGCCGCCGCCGGAGCCGCCGCCCTCAGTGCGGCCGTCTCGCAACACGCCCCGCCCATCCACACGGCGAGGCTGACCCCGCCCCGCATCGCGAGGGCGAGCCGCAGCTCGGAGCTGCGCCCGCCCTGTGGGTCGTCGCTCATGCCCCCAGCTTGGCCCGGGATCAGGCGTGCCGCACCCGGGCGGCGAGGACCTCGCGGGAGCGGGTGGCGGTGCGGCAGAAGTCGCGTATGAGCGCCGAGAGTTCACCCCCCGGGTCCACACCGAGTTCGCGCCGGAGGAGGTTGCGGTAGGTGTCGTAGGCCCGCATGGCCTCGACCAGGTTGCCCTCCGCCAAGTGCGCCTGTATGAGGGCCCGCTGGGCGCTCTCGCGCAGTGGCTCGGCACTGACCGCGACCAGTGCGGACTCCACCGCCTCGGCGTGCCGTCCGACACGGCCCAGTTCGCGGCTGAGCGCCTCCAGGGCGTGCAGCAGCCGCTGGCGGACCCGTTCGCGTTCGAGCAGCACCCAGTCGTCGTACCAGCCCGGCAGCAGGTCGAGGGCGTCGGTGCGCCATTTCAGCGCGGAGAGGTCCTGGGCGGTGGCGGTGCCGTTGATGAGCCGCCCGGCCCACCCGTACAGCACGTACAGGTCGACCACCGTGTGCTCGCGCACGGAGAGCGAACACTTGTCGGAGTCGAGCAGATCTATGCCGGCGGCCTTGAGCCGCCACAGCGCGGACCGCAGGTTCCCCGCCGCCCTCAGGTCGTCCCCGGACGGCCACAGCGTGCCCGCGGCGTGCCTCCGTTCGACCCTGCCCCCGTTGAGCGCAACGAACGCGAGCAGTCGCTTCCCCCCTTCCGGAACGTCCAGCCATCTCCCCTGGTGGACCACGCGCGGGCCGCCGAGGAGATGGAGCATCGGCGGCTCACCCGCCCCGGGGGCACGGGACGGAGACTCGAGGAACTGCTGGTTCATAGGCGGTCCTCCCGCAGAGAAGTCCGACCGCCATGCTATGCGCAGACCGTCACGGATCAGTCACCGAGTGCAACAGTTCACCCCCGGTCTCCGGCTGCCCCGTCTGCGGCCTCCCCGGCCGCGGGCCGCCCGCTCGCGGATTCCGCGGCGGCGGCCGCCGTGCCGCCGGGGCTGTAGCAGATGCGGCGGCGGCTGCGGACGAAGGCGACCCAGTCGCCGGCGGGCTCCCCCTCGTCGTCGACGGGCACCAGGATGTCGAGGGAGGAGGGGGCGTCGAGCCGGATCCGGTCGCGGTTGCGGGCCTCCTCGACGGCCTCGGCGATGTCCGCCGGACCGCACCGGCAGTACCGCAGGTACGCCTGCTGCCCCAGCAGGGTCTCGATCCGGCCCGGCACGCTGCGGTCCCCGCCGCCGTCTCCGTCCCCGCCGCCGTCTCCGTCCCCGTCTCCGTCTCCGTCTCCGTCTCCGTCCCCGTCTCCGTCCCCCTCCTCGGGTTCGTCGGCGCGGACCGGCAGGTAGCCGGCGGGCGGCAGTTCGACGATGCCCAACTGCTCAAGGGAGTACGGGCCTTCGGCCGCCGCCGCGGCAGCCGCGGCGGCCATGGCGGGGCCGCCGTGCGCGCCGAGGCCCGCGACGATCCGGGCCACTTCCCGGCCGAGCTGGTCCTTGGTGTGGGTCCTCAGGAACTGCCGGTCGCCGAGCAGGGCGAGCTGCTCCAGCAGCGGCTCCAGTCCGGGACCGGCGGCCGCGGGCCCCGCCCCCGTCGCCTCCCGCGACCCTTGGGCCCCCTGCGCCGCCTGCGCCTCTCCGGCCGCTGCCTGAGCCCCCAGCACCTGCGCCAACTGGCTCTGGAACTGGAGGATCTGGGCGGTGTAGACGTCCCAGGGGCGCATGCCGAGCCGCGACTGCCAGTACCGGTACGGCGGGGCCGCGCCCCGGTCCCGGCGGGCGGTCCACACGTCGGCCTCGAAGCCGTCGGCCGTACCCGGGACGCGCAGCAGCACCGCCAGGCGGACGGCCGTCGGCCGGCTCGGGGCGGTGGCCGGCGGCCCCCAGGTGCGCGGCAGGGTGGCGGCTGCGGTGCCGTGCGGCCAGCCGGAGTGCGCCGTGCGCTCGGCCCGGAAGACGCGTGAGGCCAGGAAGTTGCGGCGGGCGGCGGGGAGTTGGCTGTCGAGGCCGCGCTCGCTGTCCTCGACGAGCCGGATCCGCACCCCCTCGGCGGTGTACGGGTGCCGGGTCGTGCCCGTCCCGGAGCACGGGTCGTCGCAGTAGCTGCCCTGGACCGGGGCCTCCCCGTGGTCCCGGGTGGCGGGGACGACCTCGACCCACCAGAAGCCGTCGAGCCCCGGCGTGAGGCCGGTGAGCGGGAGCGTCACCAGCCGGTCGGAGCGCAGCGGCCGCCCCTCGGCGTTGACGGCGAGGCCGGCGCCGACGCGCAGCGTGCCGTCCTGGACGGTGACCTCGTAGCCCTCGACGGTGCCGGGGCCTGCGCAGGCGCCGACGGCGAGGGCGAGTTCCCGGGCGTAGTCCTGGATGAGGTTGAGGTGTTCGGCGCGCAGGAACAGGCCGTCGAAGGCGTTGAGCCGGTCGATCCCGCCGTCGGCGGTTCCTTCGGTGATCGTCATTCCTCGGTCCTTTCGGGGGCCGTCCCGCGCGGGAGATGGACGGTGACGACGGCGTCGTGGCCCTCGTCGAGGGTGCCCGGCGGCCCGCCGACCGGGCCCGCGAAGGGTGCGCGGGGGGCGTCTCCGTACAGCGGTGTGGGGCCGGTGCCGCGGATGCGGATGCGTACCGTCTCGTACGCGGGCCGCTGGTCGAGGTCGACCCGCACCCGGCGGCCGTCGGCGGAGATCCCGATCCCGGCGACCTCGTCGGTCGCCCAGCCCCGGCCGGTGTCGGAGAGCGAGGTGATCTCGACGCCTCCCGGTTCCGCGCAGCCGGGGGCGAGGGGGGCGCTGACGTCGAAGGTGAGCACGGTGTGCTCGCGGCTCCAGGCGACGGAGTCGCGGATCAGGCGGGGGCCTCCGGCATCCGCCTCGGGCAGGGCGCCGACCAGGCCGGGGGCGAGCCCGCAGGCCAGTTCCTGGAGGGTGGTGGTGGGCAGGACGGCGGTGCGCACGGAGGGGTCGACGCTCACCTCCTCGACGCGTACGCAGCCGTCGTACTCGGTGAACTCGACGGTGAGGCGGGCGAGCACGACCGCCGCGTGGTCCTCGGTCACCGGCGCCCGGGGCGGGCAGGCGTCGCCCTCCTCGCACTGCGGCGCCTGCTCGGTGGCGTCGGCGGCGGCGAGCCGGCGGAAGGCGGCGAGCAGGGCCGGGGCCCGCAGGTGGGCGGGGACCCGGGCGGCCTCGGCGGCCTCGCGGAGCGCCTCGCGGCCGGCGGCGTCGCCCTCCCCGGCCGCGTCGAGGCCGAGGAGGACCCGTACACGGTGGTACGGGCGCCAGGGCTCGGGCGGACGGGAGCGGAGGGTGATCGCCGCCGTCTCGACGGTACGGGAGTAGTCGTCGTGGCGGCGCGTCACGTCGCAGGGGTCGGCGAGGGCCGGTACCGGGCGGTCGGGGCAGGACGCGAACTCGGCGACGATCCAGGCCTCGGCGATGCTGCGGCACGGCGGGCAGGGCTCTGCGTCCACGACGGGCCCGGCGGGACGGGCAGCGGGCCCGGCGGCGGGTTCGGCCGACGGCTCGGCGGGGCGGGCGGTGGGTGCGGCCGGCGGCTCGGCCGGGCGGGCGGTGGGTGCGGCCGGCGGCTCGGCCGGGTGCTGCTCGGCCCAGTCCCTCGCCCACCGGCTCAGGGAGAGGCACCACCGCGCCTCCAGGTTGAGTTCGCGGCCCAGCCCGTCCACGGCCAGCCCGGGCAGTACGGCCAGTTCGTCGCCGTCCCGGGCGACCCCCAGGCCCCAGATGACGCCCGGGCCGTGCAGCCAGGCGTTGTGGAGCATGAGCTTGCCGCGCGGATTGCCCATCAGGACGCGGAAGTCGTCCTCGCCGAGGAGCATGCCGAAGGCCACGCGCAGGGCGAGGAAGGGGTTCGAGGGCAGTTCCTCCCCGCCGCAGGGGCCGGGTCCGCAGGGGCCGGGCCCGCTTCCGGGCGAGGGTCCGGTGGGCAGGTCCGGGGCGGACGCGCCGCCGCAGCCGCACGGGGTGCCGCCGGTGCCGAGGGCCGTCATGGAGACTCCTTCCGGGTGAGTGTGTCGCTCGCCGTGTCTGCCGCCGCGGCCAGTGCCTGCGCGGCCCGGCGGTCCGCGCCGGCGCCGCCCGGGGTGACCGGGTCCCCGGGGAAGGGCCGGCCCGCCTTGCCGTACTCGCGCCGCATCGCGTCGGCCAGGTGGGCCTGCCGGACCTGCCCGGCCTCGTCGGCCGCCCGGAACGCCGCCCCGATCGCGGCGTTGCGGATCCAGCCGCCCGGTACCGGGTAGCACTGCGCGAGGGCGGCCAGGTCGACGTCGGCGTGCCGCAGGGCGCGGGGCAGGTGCAGGTCCCACATGCGGTGCCGGCCCGCCTCGTCGGGCAGCGGGAACTCGACGACGAAGTCCATGCGGCGGATGAAGGCCGCGTCGATGTTCTGCCGCAGGTTGGTCGTCAGGACGGCCAGACCGTCGAACCGGTCCAGCCGCTGGAGCAGGTAGGCGGTCTCCATGTTCGCGAAACGGTCGTTCGCCTCGGAAATCTCGGTGCGGGAACCGAACAGGGCGTCGGCCTCGTCCAGCAGGAACACCGCCTGGGTGCGCTCGGCCGCCTCGAAGCAGGCGGCGAGGTTCTTCTCCGTCTCGCCGATGTACTTGGAGACCAGCTCGGAGCCGTCGACGACCAGCAGGTCCCGGCCCGCCTCCGTGGCCAGCACCTCCGCGGCCAGCGACTTGCCGGTGCCGGGCGGCCCGGTCAGCAGGAGCCGTACGCCGCGCGCGGCCCGGGCGGCCTCCCGCAGCCGCCAGTCGTCGAGGACGAGCGCCTGGTGGCGCAGCCGCGCGACGGCGTCCCGCAGCTGGCCGTCCGCCTCGGCGGAGAGCACGAGCCGCGACCAGCGGGCCCGCGGGCCGACCAGGTCCACACCCGGCGGCAGCAGGGCCCCGGCCCGGGCCCGGATGGCTCCGGACACGTCCGGGCGACCGCCGTGGCCGGGGCCGGCCAGGGCGGCGCGGCTGCGCACGTCGAGGGCGACCTGCGCGGTGAGCGCCGGGTCCAGGGGGTGGCGGGCCGCCAGCTCCGGGGCCTGGTCGGGTACTTCGGGCAGCGCCGCCTGCCAGGCCCGGCGCCGGTCCGCCACCCCGACCGGACCGGGGGGCACGGTGAGCACGGGCCGCTGCGGCCCGGGGCGTACGGCACCGGGCGCGGCGCAGACCAGCAGCGGGCCCGGGATGCGGTCCACGGCGGGGGTGACCGGGCCCGCTCCGGCCGGCGGCGCGGCCACCGCCAGCAGCGGCACGGCCCCCCGTACGGCGGCGTGCAGCCCCAGCAGGCCCATGGCCGCGTGGTCGTCGGGGCGGGCACGGGCGGCGAACACGCCGAGCCCGGCGGCTTCGGCGAGGGCCGCGCAGCGGCTGAGGGCGACGGTTTCGTCGCGGGCGCCGACGAGGAGGGTGCGGGGCTCGCGGGAGCGGAGCGCGGCGACCGCCCGGACGCTCTCGGGCAGGGCGAGCCAGCCGTCGAGCCCGGGGACGGGCGGGCCGGCGTCGACCGGCTCCAGCGCGGCAGGCCGGGCGGGGTGGCCGTGCAGGGCCTCCCACAGCTGGTCGGCGAGGGTCAGGGAACGCTCGTGGAAGGGGCCGTCGCCGGTCAGCGCGAGCAGCCCGGCGCGCACGGCGGGGCCCTCGTGGAGCAGCCGGCGCAGCGCGACCCGGTCCGGGGCGGCGGTACGGGCGCCCGCGGCAGCGGTGCGGGCGGCGCAGTCGATGAGCAGCCCGGCGAGGCCGACGCTGGGGTGCGGGGCGCCGGCCGGGTGCATGGTGCGGAACGTCCGGGCGAGGCCCTCGTGTTCCTCGGGGAGCCCCGCGAACAGCACGAGTTCGGTCTCCAGGGCGCCGAGCCCGTAGCAGCGCACGAGCCGGTCGAGCGGGGTGCGGTCGGGGGCCTGGCCGGGGGCGCGGCGCTCGGCCGCCGCGGCCCAGTCGCGCAGGAACGCGGCGGGCTCGGCGCCGGCCTCCGCGCTGCACGTGGTCTCCAGCAGCTCGGCGACCCGCACGGCGACGGCGGCGGCCCGGACCGACAGGTCACGGCTGATGCGGTCAGACATAGCGGTACCTCACGACGGCCCCGAGCCAGCCGACCCAGCCCGGATCGAGGTCCAGCCCGGCCCGCCGGACCCGCGGATCGGCATCCCCGGCGGCCAGCACCGCCTCGATCCACCCCGCCTCGGCCACCACCCGCCCCCGCCGCCGAGCCACCGCCGCCACCACCCGAACCGCCTCCGCCGCGGCGGACGGTGCAGGCCGCCCCGCAAGCGGCCCGGGCGGGCCGGCCGTTCCCGGACCCGCCGGTGCGGCCGCGCCGGGCGGTGGGGTCGTGGAGCCGGGGGCCGCGGTCGGCCGTGCGGGTCGGGGCGGATCGGCGGGCCCGGACCCCGCCACAGGCGCGGTCGGCCCACCGGCCGAGCCCGGACAGGCGGCCGTGGAGGACGGGGCCGTGGTCGGCGGTGCGGGGCGGGCCGGATCAGGGGGGGCGGACGGCGCAGCAGGGGTGGCGGGCTCGGCCGCCGCGGCCAGGCGGGCGGCGGTGGCCCGGGCCCAAGCGGTGGCGAGTGCGCCGATCCGGGCCTGCTCGGCCGGTGCGGCCGGCTCGGCGCCCAGGACGCGGGCGGCCCGGGTCCGGTCGAGGCCGGCGAGGGCCAGCGCGGCCGGGTCGCCCACGGGAACGGCGGGCACGAGGGCGCGCGCGGCGTGGTACAGCACCCAGGGCAACGGCCGTGCGGCCAAGGCGGGGTCGTCCAGGACCCGGTGCGGCAGGCCGGCCTCGCCCGCTGTCGCGAGCAGGAACAGCAGCCCGGCCCAGTCGGTCGGCACGCCCTCGGCCGAGGGCCCTGCTGCCGACTCGGGGGCGGGCTCCCCGGACCGCTCCTCCGCCGGGGGTTCCTCGGGCCCCGGGGTGTGTACGGCTGCCCGCTCGGCGGGGGCGTCGGGCACCGGGGTGCGGCGGCCGCCGCCGACCGCGCCGGGCACGGCCGGCGGGGCGGGCGGGGCTCCCGCGGCCTCCTCGACCGCGTCCCGGGACGGCGCCTCGCACCCCGTCGGCCCGGCAGTCGAGGGACGGGCGGCACCTTCCGGCTCCCACTCCGCTGCCGACCGCCACGGTTCGGCGTCACGCCGCGCAGAGGTGCCGCCAGGCGCGCCCAACGCCTCGGTGAGCAGGCGGTGCAGGCCGGGGCGGGCCCCGGGCCGGTCGAGTGCGGCGGGGTCGGTCTCGGCGAGGACGAGCACGGCCCAGGCGGCCGCGGTCGGTTCGGCCGGGCGTAGCCGGGCGGCCCGCAGGAGGGCGGCGAACCGAGATCCGGCCAGCAGGGTCCGGGCCAGCGCGCGGGTGGCGGGGGCGGGGGCCGTGCCGCCGGGCGCGGCAGGGGCGTTGCCGGTCGCGAGTGCGGCCAGCCGCTGCCAGCCGCGGCGCCCGAGGGCCCGGTCCAGGGGGGCCGCCCCGCACCGTTCGGCGGCGCGGAGAACGGTCGCGGCGGCCTGCCGCGGGTGGCGTTCCAGCACCGCGAGCACCGCCTCGCCGGGTGCCGCCCCGGGCGCGGGGTCCTCGGGGCGTACGAGGCCGGTCTGGCGCCAGGCCCACAGCCGTTCGAGGCGCCCGGTGGCGAGGCCGGTGACGGCGTCGGCGAGCAGGTCGGCGTCGCTTCGGTAGTGGACGGCGGCGCCGCGGTCCTCCCGCACGGTCCGCGCGATCGCGGCGGCGACGGCCCGGGACCAGTCGCGGGCGAGCGCCGAGTCGGGGCGGTCCAGGTCGAGGGGCAGGGTCAGGTCGAGCCGGGCGAGGCACCAGTGCCCGGGCGGCAGCGCGAAGGCGCGCAGGGCCGCCTCCAGCTGGCCCTCGAAGGCATGCCGCAGCGGCCCGCGCAACCGGTCCGCCGCGGGCGGCACCGCTCCCGGGTCGTACCGCAGGGTGGCGGACAACCGCCCGACGACCAGCTCGGGCCCCGCCGCAACCCCCGGCTGCCCCTCGCTCACCGCACCCACCCCGCCCCGGCCACCGCTTCGGCTCCGACGACTCCCCCGCCCGCCCGAACTGCCGCGCGCATCAGGCCGGTACGACACGAGCCCGCCGAGCACCCCGAACACTCCGCCCCCGGAATCCCGCACGTCCGGCCCATCCGGTGGACACCGCAGGCCTCCCCCGGGCCGCCGGGTACGCCCGCGCACCGCGAACCGCCCCACCCGGTCGGCACGCCCGGCACGGAGGAGCACCCGCCTGCGGCACTCACAGAGCCCGCGCCGGTCACCTCACGCTGCCCGCCGAGTCCGTCCGCGCCGCACTCACCCGAGCGGCACCCCCTGCCCGGCGTATCCGGGCCGCCCGACACGGGCAGGGCGCGGAATCCGCCCGCGCCGGTTGCCTCGTCCGGCCCACCGTGCCCGTGGGCAGAGCTCGGCATGCAGCAACTTGCAGTCCTTGCAAGCTCGTTCGGCGGAAGGGCTGCCGCCGGCCGGTCCGGCGCGGCCGGGCCGTGGGCGACGTGGCCGACGCGTGCGGCCGTGCCGTGTGGGCCCTCCGTGGCCGGTCGGCTCGGGCCGGCTGCGCAGCCTGCGTCCGAGCCGGCGGAGCCGTGCGGGGCGCGGGGCCCGCACGCATCGCCGGGCAGCGGCGTACCGGCCGCCCCCTCCCCCGGCCCGGCCGGGGTATCGGTGCCGCCCCGCACATCCGAGGGGGAGCCGTACCCGCGGCCGGGCAGCCGGGCAGCGGCCTGCTGCCCCGATCGGGCCGGGACGGGGACGGGGACGGGGGCGGTTGCGGTTGCGGCGTCGCGGGCGGCCGCGGCGCACCGGTGGGGGGTCATCCGACGCGCACCGCCCCGGGGATGGTGGTTTCGCCGATGCGGGAGCCCTGGGCCGGGACGCCGACGACGCCGTTCGCGCCCAGCGTGATGTGGCCGGCGACCGCCGGGGCCCAGGCTGCGCCGGGGCCGACGACCGAGGTGAGGCCGAGGTGGAGGGTGCGGCCGATGCGCATGCCGGTGCCGAGGGGGCAGATGTCGACGCGGGTGTGGGCCGGTTTGTGGGCTTCCACGATGGCGCGTACGACGTCCAGTTGGGCGGAGGTCGGAGCCGCGGGGATGAGGACGCTGAAGCGGTGCGCGGTGGCGGTGTAGCCGTCCTCGCCGGGCCGGGTGCCGCCGACGGTGAACCGGCCGAGCGCCCCGGAGGTGGCGGCCGCGCCGCCGACGGCGGGGGCGGGCGGCCCGCCGGGGTCGGTGCCGAGGACGGCGCCGGCGAGTCCGCGGAGCCGCCAGTGCTCCACCACGCTGACGGGGACGGGCAGGTAGAGGCGCAGGATGCGTTCCAGGCAGGCGGCGGTGCCGCGGATGCGGAAGAGGTCGTACGCCTGGGCGATCAGCTCGCGGCGGGCGGCCACGGGCCAGCGCCGGTCCAGGGCGAGGCCGAGCAGCCCGGCCAGCCAGCCGAGGGCTTCCTGCGGGGTGGTCCGGGGGTCGAGGAGCAGGGTGCGCAGGGCGGCGCGGGAGTCCATCTCGTGCAGCAGTCCCTCGGCGGGGGCGAGGAAGCGGTGCAGGAAGGCGGCGTCGGCCTCGTCGCGGCTCCAGGCCCGCGGCAGGGTCGCGGACAGCCGGTGTCCGGGCCGTTCGACGCGCAGGGCCCGGACGCGGGGGGTGAGGCGGAGGGTGCCGGTGAGCCGGAGCACGATCCACAGGTAGCGGCCGGGCGGGGCCTGGACGGGGGCCTCGTACGTCTCGTAGGCGTCGTCGGGGTCGATCTGCGCCCAGGGCAGTTCGCGTCCGGTGGGCCGCCGGTACAGGGGGGCGGGGGCGGGGAGCCGGGCGGAGTGTCCGGCGCGGGAGGGCAGGGGCGGGGTGAGGTCGGGGCGGTGGACGGCACGGGGTCCGCGGACGGGGGGCTGCCAGGGCAGGGGGTCGGGGACGGTGTCCTCGTCGTCGGTGAGGAAGCTGACCCGGACGTCGGTGCCGGGCGGGATGCAGGCGTCGAGGAAGAGGCGGCCCCAGCGGGTGCGGTACTCGCCGGCGTCGAGGCGGTAGCAGATCACGGTGCCGGTGGGGGTGTACCGGGCGGCGGGTCCGGCGGTACGGGCGGTGCCGGCGACGGTGGTGAACGCGGTGCGGCCGTCGGGGTCGACGGTCATGGCGCCGCCGTCGTAGTCGGGGGCGCGCAGGGGTTCGAGTTCGGCCCAGGCGGTGGTGCCGTCGGGACGGAAGCGGTGGAAGGGCCGGCCGGGGGTGCGGGCGACGACGAGGGTGCCGTCGGGGGTGAGGTCGAGGTCGGTGGCGCCGTCGACGGTGAGCGGGCGGGTGCCGTCGGCGCGGGCGATGACGGCGCGGCCGCCGGCGGGGCCGGTCCACAGGACGTGGAGGTGTCCGGCGTGGTCGGCGATCCGGGTGGGGCGCAGGCCGTCGGCGCCGGGCGGGCGGTGCAGGGCGGGCCCGCGCAGGGGGCCGCGGCGGCCCTGGAGGAGGACGATGCCGGCGGGCCGGGTGACGAGGACGGCGACGGCGCCGCAGTGGGCGGTGATGTCGAGGGGGCGGCGGTGCGGGTGGGCGGGGGTGCGGAGGGGGACGCGGCGCAGCAGCCGTTCGCCCCACAGGTCGACCACGTGGACGGCGGCGCCGCCGGATTCGGCGATGTGGAGGCGCTGGCCGGCGTCGACTGCGAGGCCGCGGGGGACGCAGAGGGTGCCGGGCCGGTGGGGGGCGGGGCCGGGTGCGGGGGCGGCGGCGGTGGCGCCGCGGGGGATGACGTCGACGCGTCCGGCGCGGGGGTGGGAGCGGTAGGCGCGGCCCCAGCGGTCGAAGGCGAGCCCGGCCGGGCCGTACCCGGGGCCGGCCCCGGCCGCCGCGGATGCGGGCCCCTCCGCGCCGGTCCCGATCCCGGTCGCGGTCCCGGTCCCGATCCCGGTCGCGGCGGTCCCGGTCGCGGGTTCGGTCTCCGGTTCCCAGGCCAGTTGGACGCCGCCGCCGCCGAGGAGGGCGGTGGACTCGTGGCGGCAGCGCACCCACTGGTCCGGGTCGGCGATCAGGGCGGTGGTGCGGTCGCCGTGCATCAGCACACCTCCGGGGGAAGCGGTACGACGACGGGGTCTCCGGGCGGCGGGGGCGGGGTGCCGTAGCCGGCGCCCACGGGCAGCGGGCTGCCGGTGACCACGGTGATCTCGGCGAGCCGGGGCACTTCCCACGGGTTCAGCGGGACGAGCGGCAGCGGGGTCCAGCCGGCCGGGCCGCGCCGGGCCAGGGCGAGTTCGCCCTCGAGGTACTCCAGCCCCTCCACCTGGACGGCGACGGCCTCCAGCTCGGCGCGCCGCACGGCCCGGCCGAGCGGCCAGCCCGCGCCGTCGGGCCCGTACGGCGGCAGCGGGGCCAGGTACTGGCGCAGGATCAGCTCGGTCCAGCGGCGTACGGCGTCGGGCTGGTAGCCCTCCCGGGTCCGGATGCCGGCGGAGACGGCGATGTCCACGTAGGTGGGCGGGATGACGTACAGCTCGGCGGTGACGAGGCGCCGGGGGTTGAGGTACGCGGCCACCTGCCGCAGCAGCGCGAGGTCGGGCAGCGGGGCGCCGGGGTCGCGGAGGTCCTCGGCGGGGAAGACCAGCACGCTGACGACGCCCGCGGCGGGCTGGGCGGGGGTGTCGGGGTGGAGCAGGGGCAGGGTCTCGGCGCGCCGTACGCCGGGGACTTCGAGGGCGAGGGCGCGGTAGTCGTCGGTGGTGACGGCGCGGTCGCGGCGGTGCACCTCGGCGGGAAGGGCTTCGAGGGCGTCGGCGAGGGAGGCGGGGTCGGCGCCGCCGGCGGCGGGCAGCGGGTTGCCGGCCCGGACGCCGGAGACCCCGGTGAGGGCGGTGATCGCGCCGGCCGGGACGTTGCCTGCGGAGCCGCCGCCGTACCGGTAGCCGAGGACCCGGATGCGTTCGCCGATCCGGGGCAGCCGGCAGCGGGTGCCGAAGCGGACGGTGCCGGCGTCGGGGTCGAGGGTGTAGTGCCGGTCGAGGGGGCCGCTGGCGGCGAAGTCCTCGACCTCGGTCCAGGGCTGCCAGCCGTCGGGCTCCTCGACCTCCAGGCGGACGCTGCCGGGGAGGACGGGACGCTGGGTGAGCCGGTGGACCTGCCCGGCCTCGGCGGTGCCCGTGCCGAGGAGTTCGGGGGCGGCGCTGCGGGCCTGGACGGCGCCGACGGCGTTGACGCCGACCCAGCGGATGCGGTGGATGGCGTCGTTCTCCCCGGCGGGACGGCGTACCCGCAGCCAGCCGAGGACGCGGGCGGCGGTCCGCTCGTCGTCCAGCAGCGGGGGGCTGTGGAGCCCGCCGGTGCCGGCCTGGCCCTGCGGGTGGGCGGGGAAGGCGGCGGGCAGGGCGACGCTGACGACGCCGGCGGTGGTGAGGCCGCGGGTGGTGTCGCCGAGCACGGCGAGGGGGGTGAAGGGGGTGCGGGCGCCGGGCCCGTTCCACAGTTCCCACTGGAAGCCGGGCGGGGCGCTCAGCAGGTCGCCGGCGCGCAGCCGGGCGGGGTCGCGGGGGTCGCGGGCCACCAGGTCGTAGGGGCGGCGGAGTTCCTCGTCGGGGACGACGCCGAGGAAGACGGTCTGGCCGCGCAGCCGGGCGGGGTCGGTGGTGGGGCGGGCGAGGAGGGCGATCCACAGGCTCTGGTCGAGGGTGGTGCTGACGTCGAGGGGCGGCCGGTCGGGGTCGAGCGGATCGGCGGGGACCTCGGTGGTGGTGTAGAAGGTGACGGGCGCGCCGGCGGCGACGCGGTCGCGTTCGGGCTTCGGGAGGGCCTCGACGGCGTTGTCCCGGCGGCGGCTCTCCCCGCTGCCGGGCGGGGCGGGGGCGAGGGGGGTCTTGCCGGCGGCGAGGGTGTCCAGGGGCCAGGCGACGGTCTCGTTGTCGGTTTCGAAGGGGACGGCGCCGGCCCGGGCCTCGGTGCCGCGCAGCACCTGGACCCCTTCGGGGCGTTCGGTGCGCAGGGCGAGGAGGGTGCGGGCGGTGAGCGCGGGGCGGGGGCGTACGCCGAGCAGCCGGAGGAAGGCGACCTTGGTGGCGTCGGGGACCTGGTTGAAGCGGAAGAGCAGCGACTCGCCGAGGTGGGCGAAGAGTTCGAGGAGGGCGATCCCGGGGTCGCCGGCGTTGTGGTCGGTCCACTCGGGGGCGTAGACGGGGATCCGTTTGACCAGCTCGTCGCGGAGCTGTTCGAAGGTGCGGTCGTCGAGGATGGGGCCGATCAGCGGCATTCCGTCGTCACCCGGCCTCTATCGCAGGTAGAACGGGTAGACGAGGTTGTCCGGGCGCAGGTCGAGCAGCCGTACGTAGGCGATGTCGATCCACACCAGGGTCGGCTCCTCGCCCGGGGTCACGGAGACCTCGGTGACCTGGATGCGGGGTTCCCAAGCGGTGAGGGCCTCGCCGATCTCGGCGGCGATCGCGGCGCGGGTGGCGGGGGTGTTGGGGGCCATGAGGTGGCGGCGCAGGCCGCAGCCGAAGGTGGGGCGCATGACGCGTTCGCCGGGCTCGGTGTCGAGGATGGTCTCCACGGACTGGCGGATCGCGGCGGTGCCCGCCACCCAGCCGAGCCGGCCGCCTGAGCCGCTTCGACCACCTGGTCCGCCGGGGCCGGCGTCGCCGCCCTGCGGCCGCAGCGGGAACCGGATCCCGGTCCCGGACCAGGCCTCGCCCGCGGGCCCGGCCGCGGGGAGCGGGCCGCCGCCGGGGGCGGATGTCAGGGCGTCAGATGCTGCCATGGCTCCATGCTGCGCGGCGGGCGTCACCGCGCCGTCTCCCCCGCTGCCACGGGCCGCCACCGGTCACCACCAGCCCTCGGCGCGCAGGGCCGGCTTCATCTCGTTGAGGGCGCCGTCGTACTTGGCGCCGAACTTGGACCGGATGTCCTTGATGTCCAGCTGGACGGCCTGCTTGAACCGTTCGGCCTCCATCAGCTCCAGCTGCCGGGCACGGTGCTCCTTGGACTCCCTCCAGCTGCCGGTGCTCAGCGTGCGCGGCTGGGAACTCCAGTTGCCGTCGGGGTTCTTGCGGCCGCGGTGGTCCTGGCGGTCCATCTGGATGGCCGGGCCGCGGCCGTACGGGAGGCTGCCGACCTGCTTGGTGACGCTGTGCGGGGGGATGTGGTTGATCTCGGTGCCGGCGTGGTTGAGGCCGGTCTTCGGGTTCTTCAGGTCGTCGTAGCGGCCTCCGCGGAAGGCGGGCAGCTCCGCCGGGTCGCGGCGGTCGACTCCCACCTTGCCGCCCTCCTCCTGCGAGCCCTTCGCGGCGCCCTTCCCGGCGTCCTTCGCCGCATCCTTCGCCGCATCCTTCGAGGAGCCCTTCGAGGCCGCGTCGATGGGCGGGAGCCGGTGCGCCTTCGGGCTCATGGCGGCCGTGACGTGCCACTTGCCCTCGTGCAGCTCGGGTTCCAGCACGCTGAACCCGTACGTCCTGCGGACCCCGGCGAGTTCGGCGCGCAGGTCGGCCTCCTCGTACGGGTGGGCGTGCGACTTCTCCGCGATCCTCCCCAGGGCCTGGAGGCCCGAGAGCCAGCGGGCCTGCTTGGCCGGGGACGGGATGTCCGCGGGGTCCTTGCGGGGCGCGGCCGGAGCGGGGCCGGGGCCGGCGGCCGGGGCGCGGCGGGCGGTCGGCCGGGAGGGGGCCGCGGGGGCCTTGGCGGGGGCGGCGGCCGGGGCAGCCGGGGCCGGGCCGGCACCCGGAGGAGCACCGCCGGGGGTTGCCGGGGTGCCGGGCTCCTTCCAGGCGCCCTTCTTCTGGTCGTCCTTGGCCGACTTCGCCGGGACCTTGTCGTTGACCAGGTCCGTCATGAACTTCTCGGGGCTGAACCTCACCTCGCCGAAGGCGATCTCGGGGACCTTCCCGGAGCCGAGGACGTGCTCGACGTCCGCGCCGATGCCGAACTCCCCGGGCAGCGGGTACTCCAGCTGCCCGACCGGCCAGTTCCACCGCTTGTCCGGGGCCGGGGACCACCACGGGCTGTCCAGTTCGACGAAGAGCTCCCCGCCGAGCGCCAGGAACGGCTGGGCGGCGATCTCCATGTGCCCGGCGAGGAAGAACTCCCCGCGCTTGCCGGCCTTCGGGTCGGCGACCTCGCGGAATCCGATCCGGGGCGTGGCCTCCACGTAGCCGCGGACGCCCGCGAGGGCGTGCAGCCCGACGCCCGCCTTGATGTCGTGGCCGAGGAGCTGGAGGCCGGCTCCGCCCTCGGCCTTCAGGCGCAGCCCGGCGAAGGCGGAGACGTTGAGGGTTCCCGTCAGGCCGAAGTCCTTGAGGACCTCGGGTTTGGTGGACCAGGTGCCGGTGAGCTCCATGCGGTCGAGGGTGGCGGGCCCGATCTTGGCGATGGCCTCCAGGCCGATGCCGGCGAAGAGGAAGACGTTGCCGACGAGCGGGATGCCGTAGAGGGTGCGGACCTCGAACCGGGCGAGCTGTTTGACGTACTCCTTCTGCTCGAAGAGCGGTTTGTCCATTCGCGGCACGATCTTGCCGACGACGGTCACGTCGCCCCGGTGGTCGACGACGACCAGGGCTTCACCGCTCAGCCAGTCGGCCAGCCGGACGGTGACCGTGCCCCAGCCGGCCAGCACGCGGGGGGCGGGGCGCGGCCCGGCGGCCCCTTCGGGGGCCCCGGCGGCGGCCGCCCGTGCGGGAACCGGCTCGCCGGTGACCGCCCTGGCGGTCTTCACCTGCTCGGCGAGCCGGCTGTCCGTCAGTTCCCGGGCGGTCGCGGGGTCGGTGGCGACGAAGGTCACCTGGCCGTCGAACCGGTCGTTGGAGTAGCCGGCGGTGCCCCGGACGTCCACCGCCCCGCCCGCGTACGCGGCCGTCACCTGCCCGGTGAAGCCGCGCAGGACCACGTCCACGGCCGCGCTGCCGGACAGCGCGCCGTCCGGGCCGCGGACCACCGGGACCTCCACCGAGCCGAGGCCGGCGACCGTGCCGCGGGCGACCGCGTCGAAGGTGACGGTGTCGCCGGCGAGGCCGAAGCTGCCGGAGGCGGCGAGGAAGCCGCCCAGGGTGAAGCTCATGCCGGTGGCCTTCACGACCAGGGTCGGGCCGCGCAGTTCGTTCTCCGTGCCGGGCAGCTTCAGGCCGCTGACGCCGAGCCAGCCCAGGGCCCGGGTGCAGGTCTCGATCCGGTCGAGGAGGGCGCGGGGGCCGCCGAGCAGGGCGCCCTGCACCACCGCCGAGGCGTGGCCCTGGAGGACGCCGTCGTGGACGCGGACGGCGAGGACCGGCTCCACGCCGGCGTTCCGCAGCGGCAGCAGGAACGGGAGCAGCAGCGGGACCGGCTGGAACGCGCCGCCCGCGGCCGTGGCCGGGCCCCGGTCGGTGCTGCGGAGGTGCAGGATGCCGGCGGCGGAGTGGCCGAGGCGGACGCGGACCGGCCCGCCCGCCGGGCCCTTGCGCTCCAGGTACGCGGCGACGGCGGGCGGCGGGGTGAGCGGGGCGCCGCCCTCCAGGGCCAGCTCCTCCTTGGGCATGTCGGGGGCGGGCAGGGCGCGGGCCAGCTCGTCCGCGAGCCGGGCGGGCGGTGCGGCCCGGCCGGGGGCGGCGGGCGCGGGAGCCCCCGGCGCCGGGAGCCTGGGTGCGGGTGCGGGTGCGGGTGACGGTATCGGCGCCGGTACGGGGGCCGCCCGGCCGCTCATCCCCCGCTCCCGCACAGCGGGTCGCGGACCGGCGGCTCCGGTTCGGGGCGTACGGGCACGGGGGCCGGGTCGGGCGGGGTCACGGTCTCGAAGAGGTCCCTGCCGTCCTCGTCGCGGAAACCGCCCTCGCCGGCCTGGAGCCGGGCCGCGGCGCCCCGGGCGCCGAGGAGTCCGTCGAGGGCCTCCCGTTCGGCGGCCCCCATGTCGCGCAGCGTCAGCCCCGCGTCGAAGTGGGCCTTGAGGGCGGCGATCGCCGTGGCGGAGGGCGGGAGGCAGAACCGCAGGGCGAGCAGCCACCACAGCTGGAACAGGAACACCACGATCGGCAGGAACATGCTGAAGAGGAAGAACGCCACGATCATGAAGAGTTCGAGGGCGAAGGTGCAGATCCGGGGGGCCGTGCCGCCGACCGAGCCGCCGCTCGGGGTGCCGCCGCCGGGGTCGAAGGACAGCTGGGATCCGGGCGGGCTGGTGACGGCGACCCCGCCGGGGCCGGGCGGCGCGCCGGCCCGGGCGGCCAGCGCGCGCAGGTCGGGCAGGGTGATGGACGTCCGGCGGTTCTTGGTGCCCTCGGGGTCGTAGAACGGCGCGAGCCTGAACGGTTCGGTGGGCTCGCTCCACGAGACCTGCGGCGGGCAGTGCGCGTGTCCCGGCGCGGGGGTCCGGCGGACGAAGCAGCGCAGCTCGTACACCGACCGGTCGTCGAGCTTGGGGGCCCCCTGGTCGTCGTGGTCGCCGGAGCAGGTCGGCACCACCCCGAACCACAGGGACCGCTCGGGCGGTTCCGGGCCCTGCGGGCAGTCGCCCGACCGGGGCGGCAGCCGCCACATCGGGAGTTCCTGCTCCCGGTCCGGGGGGCGGCCCCCGGGCGGCGGGGCGCCGACCCTGCGCCATCCGGCGCCCGCCGGGCCCTCCATCCACGCCTGGACTTCCGTCTCCAGCCCGACCCGGTCGATCAGTGCGCGGTTCGCGTCCTCGAAGTCCGCCCGGTGCGCGAGGTCGGCCCACAGGATGTCCCGGACCTCCGAGGCGTACGGGGCCGCCCCGGGCGGCGGGGCGTCCGGCGGGCCATGCGGCGGGGCGTCCGGCGGTCCGTCCGGCGCTCCCGCCGCGCGCTCGGCGGCGGCCAGTCCGGCCGTCAGCCGGTGCGCGAGCCGGCGCAGCACCGGGGGCGGGGCGGACATCTCCACCTGCCGGCGCCGCATCACGAACCCGACCTCCAGCCCCTCGGCGGACTGCGGGCGGGGCCACCCGGGCCGGTCGCAGAAGAGCTCGACCACGACGGCGTAGAAGCGGTCGTGGCCGGGCTGGTACAGCTTGCGCAGCCGGGTGCGGTACAGCCGGTGCGTGGCGAAGCGGGCGCGGCCCGGGCCGCGTTCGGCGACGGGGACGGGCACGGGGCAGGACCACACGTCCTCGGCCGGGTCGAAGCGCAGCGAGTCCCTCGGGTCGGCGACGAGGGCACGGACGAACTCGGGCGAGGCGTACTTCTGGAGGGCGGGGGTGCGGGCGGCGGGGGCGAAGCGGTCGAACCCGCCGCGCTCGCACACGTACCAGGGGGCGAGGAGCTTGAAACCGTGCCCGGCGGCGGTGCCCGCGCTCACCAGATGTTCCCGGCGCCGGGCGTGTAGGCCGGGGAGACCACCATCTGGTCGGTGACCAGCGTCGCGCACTTCACGAGTCCGGTGAAGGTGGACAGCGGGGCGTTCACCGTGACGGTGGGCGCCTTGACGTCGACGGAGGCGTTGGCCTCGACCTGGACCGCGGTGGGGGTGAGGCGGACGGTGCAGCCGCCGCTGTGCCGGACCACGACCTGCCGGGCGGCGTCGTCGAGGACGACCTCGTGGCCGGAGGCCATGGTGATCCGCACCCGGGCGGCGCCGGCCGTGTCGTCGAACTCCAGGCTGCTGCCGGCCCGCGACCTGAACTGGCGCAGGTTGTTGGCCGGTTCGGGTTCGTGCGGCAGGGCGGCGCGGCCGTTCCAGGCGGCGCCGAGGACGTACGGGCGGCGCGGGTTGCCCGCCTCGAAGGCCACCACGACCTGGCTGCCCACCTCGGGCAGCGCGAGCAGTCCCTGCCGGTCGTCGGCGTACGGGGAGCAGAGCGTGGCCCAGGCCCGGACGTCGCGGTCGCCGTCCCGGCCGAGCCAGGGGAAGCGGACCTCGATGCGGCCGAGCCGCTTCTCGTCCACGATGTCGGTGACGAGCGCCGGGTAGACGCCGAAGTAGCCGGGCGCGGCGCCGTCCGCGGGCGTGGGCAGGGACATCACAGCACCTCGTTCAGGGACGGGCGTTCGGCGTCGAAGCGGGTGCGGAAGCCGTGGTCGGGGTCGAAGGTGTGCCGGACCCGGGTGACGTGGTAGCCGTCCCCCTCGAAGGGCCCGCCGACCGAGCGGAGGGTGAGCCGGCCGCCGACGACGAGGTCGGGGCTGCCGTTGGTGGTGCCGGCCACGGTGACGAACCGGCGGCCGCGGCGCAGCATTTCGGCGCGCGCCCAGCTCTCGGCCTCCTCGGTGGTCAGGGCCGCCTCCCGGACCCGCAGGCTGGTGGCGGGCCCCATCGCGCGGGCCAGCAGCCGTGCGCCGGTGCGGCCGCCGCCGGCCGTCTCGGCCTCGACGACCTCGGGGCCGGCCCGTTCGTCGATGGGTTCGCGGCGTTCGGCGTCGTAGCCGGTGACGACGACCTCGCTGCGCTGGTGCGCCAGGTCGGCGGCGAGCCGCACCGCCATCAGCTGGTTGCCGTAGACGAGGGTCTGGGCGGGGGCGGCGCGGCTGCCGCGGGGCCGGAAGTGCACGGTGGTACCGGTCGCCCACAGCTCCGCCTGGACGAGCCGGGCCCGCTCGCGCAGGAAGGCCAGGTCGCTCTGGTTGAGCTGCTGGACGACGTCGTAGCGGGGGCCGGGGACGTCCGCGTCGGCGTCGAGGCCGTGCTCGCGGGCCACTTCGCGGGCGACGTCGGCGTCGGTGGCGTCGCGGTACGTGCGCAGGCGCCGGGTCATCCGCAGCCGCATCAGCGCGTCCTCGGCGTGGACGAGGACCAGCGGCGGCTCGCCGTCGCCGAGGACGAGCTCCACCGCCGAGACGACGCCCTCGAAGACGTACCGCCGGGCCGAGGGCGGGCCGAGGGACACCCTGAGGGTGCTGCCGAGGCCCGCCGTGGACCCGTCCAGGTGCAGCAGCCGGTCCTGCGGGCCCGTCGCGCCGGGGCCGACGGCGAGGAAGTGGGCGCGCAGGGTGCGCAGTCCCGCCGTGCCCTCCGCCACCTCCAGGCGCACGCAGTCCCGGGCGAGGTCCCGTACGAGGGTGCCGCCGACCTCGAAGACGGGCGAGACGGCTGCGACGGCGGCATCAGTCATCGAAGCCCTCCGCGGCGGTGCGCGCGGTGAGCCAGGCGGCCCGCTCGGCGGCCTCCCGGTGGCGTTCGGCGGCCGCCCACCTGCCGCCGGAGCCGGAGCCGGTGCCGTCGCCGCGGGCGGGGGCGGGCGGGCCGCCGCTGCCCGCGGGCACCACTTCGGTGTGCAGCTCTCCGATGTACACGCTCATGGCGGGCCTCCTCGCGGTGTCCACCCCAGGGTGGTGGGGCCCGCGTCACGGCCGCGTTGCTCGCAGTCGGCCGCGGCCCGGCCGGGCGGGTCGGGCGGCAGCCGCTCCCAGGGCGCGGCCCCGGGGTCCGGGGCGGGGACCTCCTCGCGGCGGGCCCGGTCGGCGAGGCTGCGGCCGCCGCCGGCGCGGACCTCGGCGAGGGTGCCGGGGTCGGCGCGGGCGCGCAGGGGTATGCCGCGGCCGTACGTGGTGGAACGCGGGTCGGGGCCGTCCGGCGCAAGGCCCGGCGCAAGGCCGGGCGGAAGGCCCGGCGGAAGGCGTCCGGGCAGGGGCGCGAGGCCGGCGGCGGGCACCTCGAAGGAGCCGCGGGCGCGCCCGGTGGCGAGATCGACCGCGGCGGCGGCCACCGCCTGCGCGGCCGCGGCGATCCCGCCGCCGGCGCTGAGCACGAAGCCGGCCCGGGCCGCCGCGTCCGGGCCGCCCGGGGGCACGGTGCCGGGGCCGCCCGGGGCGCCGGGGCCGCCGCCCGGGACGCGCGGGCCGCCCTGCGCCGCCGGGCCCCCCGAGACGGCGCCGGCCGGTGCACCCCCGGCCGGCGGGCCGGCCCCGGCTCCGGCCGTGATACCGAGGGCGGCGGCCAGGCCCGCGGTGGAGGTGGCCGCCGCTTCCCCGGCGTACCCGGCCGACAGGCCGATGCCCGCGGACGCGGCCAGGCCCGCCTCGGCCTCCGCGCCCAGGACCACGCCGGCCCCGGCCGCCAGGCCGAGCGGGCTGTCGAGTCCGCTCATCGCCCCGCGCCAGGCCGCCGGGTCGAGTCCGGCCCGGGACAGCAGCTGCTGGGCGGACTCCCCGCCGAGCGCCCGGACCACCTGCCGGGGCCGGCTGGTGCCGGCGGTGCCGGGCGCGGCCCCGGCCCGCCGGTCGCCGGCCTCGGTGGCGGCCCCGGCGTCCCGGGCGCCGGGGCCCTCGGCGTTCGCCTGGTAGGCGAAGTTCTGCTCGACGATGGTCACCGCGACCTTGGCGCGCAGCGGCGTGCCGTCGGGGGCGAAGTGGTCGAGCTCCTCGTTGACCTGGGTGACGATGCCGTTGTAGCGGAGCGTCCCCCACACGAAGCGGACGGGCGGCGGCGGATCGGCCGGGCGGTCCGGCGGCGGCTCGACGAACTGCCGCACCAGGGCGGTCCACTGCCGTACGTCGGCGTACCGGCCGGCGCCTCCCTGCTCGGCGGTGTCGAATTCCAGGTCGAAGGTGAGCGTGGACCCCTCCTGGGCGGGGTGCTGCACCTTCTGGGTGCGGGTGGTCGCCCCGCCCCGGTCCACGTTGTTGTTGCGGGAGATGCGCAGGGTGGTGGGGTTGAACTGCACTTCGAGGGGGATGCCGACCTCCTCGGCCCGGGGCGTGCTCTGCGGGCCCTGCCGGCCGGTCACCTTCAGGCGGGTCAGGGTGGCGTGGGCCGTGGCCGTCACGGGGTGCGCTCCAGGCGCAGGCCCTCGTGGGCGATGTGCAGTTCCTCCACGGCGATCTCCCCCGTCCTCGCGTGGAGCGCCGGCCCGGTGATCTTCAGGGGCAGGCCGCGGGTGAACGTCCAGCGCGCCACCGTCCGCCGGCCGGTGGCGTCGAGCACCGCCACGTCGCCGTCGTAGCGGGGCACCGGGGCACCGCCGGCGACCATGCCGTGCAGCCAGTCCCACAGGGCGGTGTCGGCACTCCCGCCGTCGGTGGCGACGAGCATGCCGCGCCGCAGGACCAGCGGCTGGAGCCGGACCCGGCCCACGCGGCGCACCACCGCGTCGTTGGCGCCGCCCTCCGCGTACTCCCGCAGGTCGGCTTCCAGGCCCAGCCCGGAGCACTCCTGGAACCCGCCGTCGCCCAGCCGGTCGGGGGCGCGGTCCGGCCCGCCGGGGCCGGCGGGCCGGCCGGCCGGAGCCGGTGCCGCCCCGCGCCGGTCGGGGCCGCCCTCGGAGAGCGGACCGGGGAGGCGGGGCGGCGGCAGTGCGGTGCGCCCGGGCGCGGTGCTGCGCAGGAGGCGGATCCGGAACCGGAAGGCCTGGACGAGTTCGGGCGGGTGCTCGGGCACGGCGGGTCTCACCTCACGTCAATGGAGCCGTCGGCGTCCTGCGCGATCCGCAGGACGAGGTATTCGAGGGGCTGCGCGGGTGCCACGCCGATCTCGGCGACGAGCCGGCCGAGCCCCTGCGACCAGGCGGGGTTGAGGCGTTCGTCGCAGCGTACGAAGAAGGCCTCGTCCTCGGTGTCGCCGGCGAAGGCCCCGGCCCGGTACAGGCCGCGCAGCAGTTGCACGACGGAGCCGCGCAGTTCGTCGCGCAGTTGCGGGGTGTGGGGTTCGAAGGCCAGGGCCTGCGCCTGACGGTCCAGGGTGAGGCGGAGCGCGGTCATCAGCCGGCGCACGCCCAGCTGGCGGTGGTCGGGGTCGTGGGAGAGGGTGCGGGCCGAGGCGAGGCGAAAGCCGTCGCGCTCGGCGCGGAACACGTCGATGCCGAGCAGGTGGAGCTCGTCGCAGTCGGCGTCGCCGAGCGGCTGGACCGCGGTGACGGCGTCGGCGGCCAGGGCGTTGGCCGGGCCCCAGGGCACACCGAGGCGGCGCTCGCGCTCGGCGATGATGCCGGCCGCGAAGCCGGAGGGCGGTACGGGGACGGCGCGGCGGTCCGGGTCGTCGGGGGCCACGACGCCCAGCCAGGGGTGGTAGGCCGCCGCGTACGAGCTGTCGAAGGCGGCGCGCCAGCGGGCGACGGCGCGGACCGGCAGCCCGGGCGGTACGTCGAGGAGGGCGACGAACCGGCGCCCGTGCTCGGCGAGGGCGACGAGCCGCTGCTGGCGGCGCAGGATCTCGGGCAGCCCGCCGGCGGAGTCGAGCAGCAGGGGGCGCGGCCGGGCCGGGGCCAGGGTGAGGGGGGCGGCGGGCGGCGGGCAGGGCGCGAAGCGGCCGCCGACGGGGCGGGGCGGCGTCTCGGTGGCGGGGGCGTTCTCGCCGTACTGCCACAGCAGGTCGGGGGCGGACAGCAGCCCGATCTCGGGGACGAGCGCCATCCGGTCCGCACCGACGGCCGCGCCCGCGGTGCCGCCGTCCGCGTCGGCGGTGCCGGGCAGCAGCTCGACGGGGAGCGGGCCCTGGAAGCTGTCGGCGCCGATGGAGGCGTACCGGTCCGCGCCGGGGCGGACGGGGCGGGAGAGGGCGGAGGTGAGGAAGGTGTCGGGCGGGAGCAGGGCGTCGGGCCACTCCCCGTCGGGGGTGACCAGCAGGGACTCGGCGGCGAGTACGCCCGCGGCATGGCGGGGGTGCCCGCGGCTCAGCCCGAGCCCGGCGAACCGCTCGCGGCGGGGGTGGGCGGGGTCGCCGTCGGCCACGGTCACCTCGGCGGTGACGACCTCGGCCTCGACGGCCGCCGCCCGGGACCCCCCGCCGCCGTAACCCGCGCCCGCGCCCGCGGCGGGGGCGGGGGCCCGGTCGAGCAGGGCGACCACGGCCGGCGGCCCGAAGCCGTTCCTCCGCTCGGCCAGTTCGAGGATGCGGAAGAACGACCCGGCAGGCGGCAGCCCGGCGCCCCGGACCCGCAGCACCGATCCGGCGGGCGGGGTGCGCCCGGGCGGCAGGGCCAGCTCCCGCCCGTCGGCCGCGGCCTCGAACCGGTCCGAGGCGGTGAAGTCCCAGCGCACCGACAGCCGTCCGCCCCAGCCGCCCTCGTCGCGGGCGCGCAGCCCGAGCTCGTACGGCGCCCCGCCCGGGCCGGCGCCCGCGGGCCCGTCCGCGCGCACCAGCGCGACCCGGTGCAGGGCGCAGGCCTCCAGCGCGGCGGGGTGCGGGGCCCGCGGCAGCGGCGCCACCCGCAGGACGTACGCCAGGGCCCCGCCCTGGGCGAAGAAGGCCCGTACCGCGTATGGCAGCAGCCCGGGCCCCTCGAACCCGCCGAACCGGCGCACGTAGTCGGACCAGCGGTCGACGGGCACCGGTTCGTCGACCGGCCCGCGCGGGGCCACGCCCACGAAGCCCGCGATGTCGAGCCGGACCGGCGCCGGTGCGGGCGGCGCAGGCCGGGCGTCGCGGTACACGCCCGGGGCCCCGAGCCGCAGTCCGGACCCGGTCACAACGACTGGAAGTCGATGCGTTCGGCGACGAGGTGGAGTTCCTCCATCGCGACCTCCCCGCCGCCCTTGCCGGTGAGGGTGGGTCCGACCCACTTCTTCGGTTGGGCGGCGTGCAGCACCCAGGCGCAGACGGGGGTGCGGCCCTCGTCGTGGAGGGTGACGGTGACGGTGCGGGCGTCGTGCGCGCCCTCGCGGACCGCCTTGATCCAGTTGAAGAGGCGCAGGTCGCCGATGATGCCCCGCTTGAGGGTGACGTCGTTCGTCGTGTTGGTGTTGGCGATCTTGCGGACGTGGTTCTCGGGATCGTTGCCGTTGCGGTACTCGGAGTACTTGACCTCGTTGCCGGCTCCGCTGAAGTCGGAGAAGCCGCCGGCGATCTGGTCCTCGCCGCCGGTGTCGCCGAGTTTGACGAGGAAGTTGAAGGCGCCGTACGGGTTGTTGCGGGTGGCCATGGGGGTGTGTCTCCCGTTCTGGGGCGGGCGGGTCAGCTGCGCCGGGCGTCGGCGGTGAACTGTCCGATGCGGAACACGACGAACTCGGCGGGGTAGGTGGGGGCCACGCCGACCAGGCAGATCAGCCGCCCGTTGTCGAGGTCGTTCTGGGTCATGGTGGTGCGGTCGCAGCGGACGAAGAAGGCCTCCTCGGGCTTGGTGCCCAGCAGGGCGCCGGTCCGCCAGGTGGCGAACAGGAAGTCCTCGACGGACTGCCGGACCGACGCCCACAGGCGTTCGTTGTTCGGCTCGAAGACCGCCCACTGGGTGGACTTCTCGATGGAGTGCTCCAGGTAGATGAAGAGCCTGCGGACGTTGACGTACTTCCACTCGGGGTCGGAGCTCATCGTGCGGGCGCCCCACACGCGCCGGGCGCGGCCCTCGAAGAAGCGCAGGGCGTTGATGCCCTCGGGGTTGAGGACGGACTGCCGGTCGTAGGTGACGTTGACGGTGAAGTCGTCGACTCCGAGGAGGACTTCGTTGGCGGGGGCCTTGTGCACCCCGCGCTCGGCGTCGCTGCGGGCGTAGACGCCGGCGACGTACCCGGAGGGCGGGACCTCGAGGACGGGGGCGGGGGCGCCGGGGTCGGGGCGCCGGGTCGGGTCGGTGATCCTGACCCACGGGTAGTAGAGGGCGGCGTACTTGCTGTCGAACTGGGCGCGGAACCTGCGGACTTCGGAGATCGAGCTGCCGCGGGGCGGGTCGACGACGGCGATCCGGTAGCGGAGCTTCTCGCAGTGCCCGATCAGGTGGTCGACCGCGGTCTTCTGGTCGGCCGGGGCGAGGGTGACGGTGTCCGGGGCGGCGACGACGGCGATGTCGTCGATCTCGGCGAGCGCGCCGAGCCCGAGCGCCGGGTTGGCGAGGCTGTCGGGGTCGGCCTCCCGGCCGGCCAGGTCCTCGGCTCCCAGCGGGTCCCCGTCGCCGCCGTCGGTGAGGTGGAGGCCGCCCTGCCCGGGCAGGAGCAGGGCGGCGAGCCGCGCGCCGGGGGTGATCGCAGGCGCCCCCGGCGCGGGCGGTACGGTCTCCAGCCAGACGAGGGAGAACTCGTCGGCCGGATCGGCGGCCTGGAGGACGTTGCCGACCGAGCGCGGGTGCCGGTCATCGAGTTCGAGCTCGTTGTACACGTCGGCGCGGCCGTCGAGGCGGACGGTGACGGCGAGGGTCAGGTGGAAGGCGGCGGTGCCGGCGGCCACGGCCTCGAAGCCGCCCTGGGCGTCCCGGTATCCGAGCACGCCGTCGGCGCGGCGGGCGACGACCCGGACGTTGCCGGGCTGCGGCGGGACCGTGTCGGCGATGACCGGTGGTGCTCCGGCGGCCAGCGGCGCGACCTCCACGGCGGCGCCCTCCTGTACCCCGGTGAGGCGGGGGGTGCCGCCGGGGCCGGTGACGAGGATGTTCTTGCCGCGCCGGAAGGTCACCGCGACGCCGATCCGGGCGCCGGCGGAGCCGGGCCAGCGGGCCCGCCAGCGCAGCAGCGGGGTGCCCTGGGCGGGCAGGGCCAGGGAGGCGAAGCTGCGGGGGACGTCGACGGCGCCGGCGGCGGTGCGGGGGAAGCGGAAGACCCGGGAGACGTAGAGCCGGCGGCCGCCGTTGGCGAAGAAGGCGCGGGCGGCGAGGGCGAGCGGGCAGTCCCCGTCGCCGATCCGCAGGCCGCCGAAGGCCCGTTCGTACTCGGTGAAGCCGGTGACGAGGACCGGTGCGGGGAGCACGGCGGGGCCGCCGGGCAGGGCGTAGGGCACGGGGCCGTACTCGGTCCGCCCGGCCATGCCGAAGGTGCTGGTCGGCACCCCCTCGATGGAGCGGGATCGGAAGCTGGTCTCCTCGACGTACACGCCGGGGGTCAGGTACTCGGGCATCGGGCGGCTCTCCTCGGTCGCGGGTCAGGCGGGGGTGTGGGGCAGGTCGGCGGCGTGGACCACCTGACCGACGGTGAGCGTGCGGACGGTGTCGGCGGCGCCGGTGCGGTACCCGGCGGGCCGGGCGGTCCCGCGCAGCACCGCGTTGTCGAGGTCCTGCGGCCGGGGCGGGGAGGTGCTGCGGACGACCGGCTCGGCGACGAGGCCGGCGAGCGGGTCGGGGGGCGGGCCGGCGGCCGGGGCGGCGGGCCCCCCGGCGGGCGGGGCGGCGGCCGGGTCCGGAGCGTGGGTGCGCAGTGCGATGTCGAACCGGGACGGCGGCGGCGAGGGCAGGACGCCCACGCCGTCGATCAGCAGCAGCACCTGGCCGTGCTCGTCGCCGTGCGCCCAGCCGAGCGGGACGCCGCCGGGCCCGAAGGCGTCCACCCGCGGCCAGCGCACCGGCGTCCCGGCGGCGGTGACGCGCAGCCGGATGCCGGTCGTGCCGAGGGGCACGGGGTAGGCGGGGCCGGGCAGCAGCCAGGGCACCAGCAGCCGGGCGTCGGCGCGGACGTACGGGGCGGAGGGCGGCCGGGCGTCGGCCCCGGCGAGTTCGGGCCGGGTCCACAGCGGCACGCGGAAGCGGCGCGGGATCCACCGCCGGGCGGGGTCGTCGACCCGTACGGTCACGGTGTGCGGCAGCCCACCGGAGGTGCCGTGCCGCAGGACGAACCCGGTCGCTCCGTGGCCTTCGAGGGGCCGGAGCAGGGCGCCGGGGCGCGGCCGGCGGCCCGGGACGGGGTCGTACTCGCAGCCGACGCGCAGCCCGGGCCCGGCCGGGGCGCGGGTGCGGGCGTCGAGCGGCCGGACGGCCAGGGCGAGGCGGTGCAGCACCTCGGCCGTCCCGGCGTCGACGGTGATCGGGTCCTCCCGCACCGCCGGGAGGCCCTCCCGCTCGGCGGCCCGGCCGGTCATCGCGCGCGCTCCGCGGAGACGGGGCCGGCGGCGACGGTCGTGACCGCGCCGGGAGCGGGGCCGGCCGGGCCGTCGATGCGGACGACCCGGGCCAGGTAGGGCAGGCAGAGCCGGTAGTCGGTCGTCATCGCCTGGAAGGCCTCGCTCATCGAGTCCATGGCCAGCTCGTCGGGGACGATCTGCACCGAGTCGCCCGGGAGCCAGTCCCCGCTGGGGTGCAGGAGCGGCCCGGAGAGCAGGGCCTCGGCCTCGAGGATCCGGGCGACGAGCCCGAGCCATTCCAGCTCCGCCTCCACGAACTGGTCCCAGGCGGCGACCATCAGGTGCATCCGCAGCGGCAGCCGGGGCAGCCCGTCCTGGGCGGCCAGCGCAGCGAGGGCGGGCCGGGTCTCCCGGTCGATGCTCAGGCGGTAGCAGTACACGGAGACCGCGGGGTTGCGGATGACGGAGCCCGGGGTGTCGACCTTGTCGAAGTCGACCGGCCCGGCGAGGACTGCCTCCGGGCGGCGCCCCACGGGGATCTCCTCGGCGAAGCGCCGGTTGAGCAGCGCGACGACGCTGCGCCCGACGGCGGCGAGAGCCCGGTATCCAGCCATGGGCCGATGCTGCGGCCCGCCGCGTCACGCCCGCGTTGCCGGCCCGGGCCCGGGCCCGGGCGCGGGCCGGCGGCGCCCGGTGCGCGATGGCCGGGCGACGAACCGGTGACACCGTCCGGCGCACACTCGGGTCGCGCCTGCCCGCATCGACCAGGAGAGCCACATGAGCAGCACCGCGCACACCCGACCGGCCGGCAGCAGCACGGGCGGCTGCGACCCCGGCGCCATCGACGAACTGGCCTGCATCGCCACGGGAATCCAGCGCCGGGCCGAGGTCACCCAGGAGCACCTGCCGCAGCTGCGGGAGTTCCAGGAGAAGTTCAACGGGGCCCGGACCCGGTACACCCGGGCCCGGCTGGCCGCGAAGGCGGATCTGGACGAGGCGGCCGCGACGCTCGGCAAGGTCCGCGAGCAGATCCGCTGCCGGGTCGGGCACGAGCAGCGCCACTGCCTGGCGCAGGCCGTGGACCGGGTCTTCGACGACATCCGCAGGTGCGCGGGCGGTTGGGGCTGCTGTGCGGACGACTGCGGGTGCGATTTCTCGGACACGGTCCACCCGGACGACACGGTCGCCTCCCTCGCGTCCCGGATCGCCCGGTACACGCAGGACACCCAGAAGGCGGCGGCCTGTTTCACGGCGCTGGAGGGCGAGGTGGCGGCGCTGCCCGAGCGGGCGGTGAAGATCAAGGCGGATGCGGTGCAGCTGCTGGCCGACGTCTGCGACCCGGTGCTCGGCCAGGACGTCGTACGCCTCTACGCGCGCCTGCTGGTGCTGCTGCGCCGGATCGCGGAGGCCTTCCGGGGCTTCGCCACCGTCTCGGAGTTCGTCGACTGCCTGTGCAAGGCGCTGCTGTGCGTCCTCAAGGGCTGGCAGGCCATCGCCGTGCTGGAGGGCGCCCGGGCGGAGCTGCTGTGCAAGGAGGAGACCCGGCGCGCGGCGTGCGAGCGCAAGCAGCGGGAGACCGTCGAGGAGGTGATGGCCGAGTACACCCGCCTGTGCCCCCCGCCGTGCCCGGCCCAGGGCGAGCCGGCCCACGAGGACGCCACGGACTCCGAGGAGGCGGAGCCCGCACCGGCCGCGGCCGGGTAGCCGACCCTCGCTCCCGCCTCCCGGTGTGCGAGCCGGCCGCCGGGGGACCGCGTCCGGGTGGGCCGGCCGGGTCACCTCCCGGGACGCCCGGCCCCACCCGGCGCGTGAAGCCCGGGCGCGTTAAGATACATGCATGCATGTACGTAATGAGCAACCGGGCCGACCGGCCGTGCCGGTTACGGCAACGCCTCGCCGCCCCCGACAGGCCGAGCGCAGTGCCGCGTCCCGCAGCGCCCTGCTGGAGGCCGCCGCCCGCGGCCTGTCCCGGTACGGCTATGGCAATCTCGTCCTGGCGCAGGTGGCCGCCGACGCCGGTTACACCCGCGGCGCGCTGTACCACCAGTTCAAGGGCAAGGAGGAACTCACCCTCGCCGCCCTGGGCTGGGTCCTCGACACCTGGGAGCGGGAGGTGGGCGTCCTCGTCGGACGCGAGCCGGAGCCCGTCGCGGCGCTGCTGGCCATGGCGCGCGGTCACGCCGTGTTCTGCCGGCGCGACATCGCCCGCATGGCGCTCGCGCTGCGGCTGGAGTTCAGCGGACAGGACCATCCCGTGGGGCGCGCGGTGGAGGAGGGCCATGCCTCGCTCGTCGCCGACTGCGAGCGCCTGATCGGGTCCGGCCGGGCGTCGGGAGCGATCCCGCCCGGCCCGCCGGCCCACACCCTCGCACTCGCCTTCGTCGGCGCCCTCGAAGGAGCCGTCGTATCGCTGGCCGGCCAGACGCCGTACGACGAGGTGCTCGCCGAACGCGCCGCGGCCGGCGTCCTGGGGATCCGCCCCACGGGCCGGACGGAGGAGCAGCGATGAGGATCCCGAGGACCGCCCACGGGTCCCGCCCCTGGCGCATCCACGACCTGGCCCGGGACTTCCGCGTCGAGGACGTCTGGGCGCTGCCCACGCCCGGCGGCCCCGGCGACCTTCCGCTGCTGGTCGAGTGGTTCACCGAGGACGACGGCCCGAACCCCTTCTCCGGCGCCGCCCGTGTGCTCTTCTCGCTCCGCATGCGCCTGGGGAAGCTCCTCGGCTGGGAGGCGGACGGAGCGGGTGTCGGCTCGCGGGTGCCGTCGCTGCGGACCCGGCTGCCCGAGGACCTGCGGGCGGGGCCGCGCGGCCCGGACCTGCCGTCGCTTCCCTTCACCTCCGTCTTCCTGACGGACACCGAGTGGGCGGCCGAGAGCGCCAACAGCACCGTGCACACCGTGCTGCACGTCGGTTGGGTTCCGGACGGAACCGGAGGCCACCACGGTGAGATGACGGTACTCGTGAAGCCGAACGGCCTGCTCGGCAGGGCCTACATGACCGCGATCGCGCCCTTCCGGCATCTGATCGTCTACCCCGCGCTGATGCGCATGGTCCGACGGGACTGGCGGGCGAAGACGGCGCCGGCAACCGGCCGGCCGGCAGCCGCGCGGGCGGCCGCCGCGCCACCGGAGGTCCGCCGACAGTACGAGATCCCCGCGGAAACACGGGCCCTCGCCGGTCCCGGGAAGGCCGGCTACGCCGACGTCTTCACCCTCACCACGGACGGGACGACCTCGTCACCGGAGCACTGGGCCCGCGCCCTGTTCGAGGACGTCGCCGGACTCCAGGGCCAGTTCGTCTGGCGGGTGCTGCTCGGCCTGCGGCTGCGCCGGCGGGCGTCACCGCAGTACGTCGCCGGCTGGCGGATCGCCGAGCGCCGCGACGGCCGGATCCGGCTCGAAGCCCATTCCCGGATGCTGACCGGCCACCTCGTCGTCCAGGTCGACGACGACCGGGTCTCGCTGGCCACGGCCCTCCGCTACCGCCGGCCGCCGGCGGCATGGGTCTGGCCACCGCTGGCGGCCGTCCACCGGCGGCTGGCGCCCGGCCTCCTCCGGGACGCCCACCGGATCCTGCACCCCGGCGTCGCCCGGCAGGCGCCCCGAGGCGAGTCACAAGATCCGCCGCACGCCCCTGGCTGAGCGGCCTCGGGGAGGCCGCTTAGTCCCAGTCGTCCCAGGGCGGGTCCGTCTCCTCGGGGTCGAGGGGCGGCTCGTCGTCCCACGGCTCCTGTTGCCCGGTCCGGCCCGGGCCGGCGGGGGCGGCGGCCGCCGCCGGCCCGGCTGCCGCTGCGGGTGCGGCGGCCGGGGCCGCGGCCGTCGGCGTGTCGGCGGCGGATTCGGCGAGGGCGTCGAGGATCCCCTCGGCGTACTTGGCGAGCTTCGCCTCGCCTACCCCGCTGATCGTGCCGAGTTCCGCGGCGGTGGCGGGCAGCCGCGTCGCGATCTCGCGCAGGGTCGCGTCGTGGAAGACCACGTACGCCGGTACGCCCTGCTCGCGCGCCGTCGCGGCCCGCCAGGCCCGCAGGGACTCGAAGACCGGTACGGCGGCCGCCGGCAGATCGGCCGGGACGCGGGCGCCCTTCCCGGAGCGGGCTCCGGACTCCTTGCGGGCCCGGCTCGCGGCGGGCGCGGTCTCCTTGCGCATCGACACGGTCCGCCGACCGCCCAGCACCTCGCCGCTGGCGTCCGTCAGCACCAGCGTGCCGTAGTCGCCCTCGACCGCCAGCAGGCCCTGCGCCAGCAGCTGCCGTACGACGCCGCGCCATTCGCCGGCGCTCAGGTCGGCGCCGACGCCGAACACCGACAGCGTGTCGTGGTCGAACTGGATGACCTTGGCCGTCTTCTTGCCCTGGAGGATGTCGATGATCTGGCCGGCGCCGAACTTCTGCCGCCGCTCCCGGGCCAGCCGCCACACCGCCGACAGCAGCTTCTGCGCGGCGACCGTCCCGTCCCAGGACTCGGACGGGGTGAGGCAGGTGTCGCAGTTGCCGCAGGGCCCGGACTCCTGCCCGAAGTAGGCGAGCAGCCGCACGCGGCGGCATTCGACGGTCTCGCACAGGGCGAGCATCGCGTCGAGGTGGGCGGTCAGCGAGCGGCGGTGGGTGTCGTCGCCCTCGGAGCCGTCGATCAGCTTGCGCTGCTGGACCACGTCCTGCAGGCCGTACGCCAGCCAGGCGGTGGCCGGTTCGCCGTCGCGGCCGGCGCGGCCGGTCTCCTGGTAGTAGCCCTCGACCGACTTCGGCAGGTCCAGGTGGGCGACGAAGCGGACGTCGGGCTTGTCGATGCCCATGCCGAAGGCGATGGTCGCCACGACGACGATGCCGTCCTCGCGCAGGAAGCGGGCCTGGTTCGCGGCGCGCGTGGCAGCGTCCATGCCCGCGTGGTAGGCGACGGCGTCGATGCCGTGCTCCACGAGGGCGGCGGCGGTCTTCTCCACGGAGGCCCGGGAGAGGCAGTAGACGACTCCGGCCTCCCCCTCGTGCTCGGTGCGGATCAGGTCCAGCAACTGCTTGACGGGGTTGTTCTTGGCGGCGATCCGGTACTGGATGTTCGGCCGGTCGAAGCTGGCGACGAAGTGCCGCGCATCCTGGAGGCCGAGGCGGGCCGCGATCTCGGCGTGCGTGGCCGGGGTGGCCGTCGCCGTCAGGGCGATCCGGGGCACCTTGGGCCAGCGCTCGTGCAGCATGGACAGCGCGAGGTAGTCGGGCCGGAAGTCGTGGCCCCACTGGGCGACGCAGTGCGCCTCGTCGATGGCGAAGACGGAAATCTCGGCGCGGTCGAGGAGCCGCTGGGTTCCCTCGGTGCGCAGCCGCTCGGGGGCCAGGTACAGCAGGTCCAGCTCGCCGGCGAGGAGGAGCTGCTCCACGGTGCGCCGCTCGTCGAGGCCCTGCGTGGAGTTGAGGAAGCCGGCCCGCACGCCGAGCGCGGTCAGCGCGTCCACCTGGTCCTGCATCAGCGCGATCAGCGGCGAGATCACCACCCCGGTGCCGCCTCTGACGAGGGCCGGGATCTGGTAGCAGAGCGACTTGCCGCCGCCGGTCGGCATCAGCACCAGGGCGTCGCCGCCGTCGGCGACGTGCTCGATGATCTCCTTCTGCTCGCCGCGGAAGGAGTCGTACCCGAAGACGCGGTGAAGCACCTGCAGGGCATCGCTGGTCTCGGGGGACGCGTCCGAAAGGGTCATGTCCGGCAGCCTACCGACCTCCTGCGACACCCCGCTCCGCCCTGTGGAAAACCAGGCCCGCGGGACGGTGGCCGCGCGGGCGGTCGACGGCCGCGGCGGGGCACCACAGGCGGGCCGCGGCGGCGGCCGAGACGGCGGCGACCGCACCGAGGACGGCGACGGCGGCGGTCAGGCCGGCGGCGGCGCCGGCCCAGCCGGCCAGCGGGTAGGTCAGCAGCCAGCAGGCGTGGGAGAGGGAGAACTGGGCGGCGAAGGCCTCGGTGCGCCGCTCGGCCGGAACGGTCTGGCGGATGAGCCGGCCGGCGGGGGTGAGCACCAGGGCGCCTCCGGCCCCGAACGCCGCCCAGGCCGCCAGCAGGGCGGGCCAGCGCCAGCTGCCGGAGCCGGCCGCGGTCAGGGCTCCGGCGGCGGCGAACACCGCGGTCAGGCCGAGGGCGCCGCGCAGCATCACCGTTCGGTCGGCGACCCGGTCCAGGACGCGGGGCAGGAGCAGGGCCACGGCCATGGAACCGGCCCCGTAGGCGCCGAGGGCGAGGGCCACGTCCCCGGTGGGGCGGCCCAGGTGGCCGGCGACGTAGACGACGGTGTTGACGATGACGAGCGCGCCGGCCGCGGCCACGGTGAGGTTGAGCAGCAGCAGGGCGCGCAGCTGCGGGGTGGCGAGGAAGAGCCGGGCGCCGGCGGTGGCGGCCGCGTACGCCCGCCGGCCGCGCCGGGAGGCACCGGGGCCCGCGTCGGAGCCGGCAGCGGCCGCCCCCGTGCCCGCTGCCCCGGCCGCTGCCCCGGCAGTCGCCCCGGCCGTCGCCCCGGGCAGGACGACGGAGGCGACCAGGACCGCGGAGCCGAGGAAGCCGGCGGCGGTCCCGAGGAAGAGCCGGTCGTAGCTCACGACGGAGAGCAGAGCGGCGGCCAGGGCGGGGCTGAACAGGCTCTCCAGGTCGTAGGCCAGCCGGGACAGGGACAGCGCCCGGGTGTAGTCGCGCTCCGCGGGCAGCACCTCGGGGATCACGGCCTGGAAGGCCGGGGTGAACACGGCCGAGGCGGCCTGGAGCACGAAGACCAGGACGTAGACCTGCCAGACCCGGTCGACGAACGGCAGGGACGCGGCCACCGCGGCGCGCCCCAGGTCGGCGCCGATCAGGAGGGTGCGGCGGGGCAGCCGGCGGGCGACGGCGCCGACGGCGGGCGCGATGGCGACGTAGGCCACCATCTTGATCGCCAGCGCGGTGCCGAGGACGGATCCGGCCCGGGGGCCCGCGATGTCGTAGGCGAGCAGGCCGAGGGCGACGGTGGCCAGGCCGGTGCCGGTCAGGGCGACGGCCTGGGCGGCGAACAGGTGCCGGTAGGTGCGGTTGCGCAGGACGGAGAGCATGCGGCGGCGGCCTTCCGCGCGGCGGTGGTCACCCCTCCACCGTATCGTCATGTGCGCAGATGCGCACATGACGAAGGGGCAGCTGCCCGTCCGCCCCCGGCCCGAACCCCACCGCCCCGCTCCCGCTGTCTACGCTGTCCCCATGCCCCTGAGCGATCCCCTGCCACCTGCGACCGCCTCGCACCTGCGCGCCCCCGACGGCGCCCGGCTGGCCGAGGCGGCGTCGGTCTTCGCGCTGCTCTCGGACCCCACGCGCCTGCACCTGCTGTGGCTGCTCGCCCAGGACGAGTCCGACGTCGGCACCCTCGCCGAGCAGTGCGCCGCCTCGCGCACCGCGGTCAGCCAGCACCTGGCCAAGCTGCGGCTGGCCCAGCTGGTGGAGTCCCGCAAGGAGGGGCGCCACGTCCACTACCGGCTCCGCGACGGCCACCTGCGCCGCCTGGTCCTGGAGGCGCTGAGCCACGCCGACCACCGGGTGAGCGGAGAGGCACCCCACGACTGACGGCCGCCGTGGCAGGCTGGGGCCATGCCGTCCCGAGATGTGGTGCCCGCGGTGCCCGAGCTGGTACAGCTGACGACGCTGGCCGGCGTGCCGCCCGACACCGCACGGCAGCTGACGGACTGCTGGACGGCCGTGGTCAACGCGGGCGGGGCGGTGATCGCCCCCGAGCTGCCGATGCCGCCCGTGACCGCGGCCGATGTCGCGCCCGCGGTGGACCGGCTCGTCCGCGGACTCGATCCGGTGCGCTGCCGGATCCTCCTCGCCGTCAACGACGGGACCCTGTCCGGCTGGCTGGTTCTGCGCCATGACCCGCACCCGCTGGTGGCCCACTGCGGGGTGGTCAACCACCTCCAGACCCTCCCCGGGCTGCGCGGCCGCGGCATCGGCACCGCCCTGATGACCGGCGCGGCCGGCATCGCGCGCGACGAGCTCGGCCTGGAACGGCTGCAGCTCAGCGCCCGGTCCGGGAACGGGCTGGAGGAGTTCTACCGGCGGCTGGGCTGGGTGGAGGTGGGCCGGTGGCCTGGCGCGCTGCGCGTGGCGCCCGGGGACGACCGGGACGACGTCCTGATGAGCCTCACCCTCTGAACCGGCCGTCCCGATCCGGCCAACCGCCCCCGCGTGCTCCCACGCCCCCTTCAGCTGCGGCAGGCGGGGAGCGATGATGGGCGGAGCCGTACGAGTGATCGCGGATGCGGGTCCGCACGTGTCGTCGGGGAGGGACGGCCGGGATGAGCGACGCCCCTTTGTACCTGGAACCGCGGCTCACCTCGGGCCCTGCGGCCCTGCTGCGCTCCGGGCCGTTCCTGCACGGCCTCGTGGACGCCCTCGGGTCGCCCCTGAACGTCGTCCTGCCGGAGGAGCTCGAGCGCAACGCGGAGGCCTTCGCCGAGGTCCTGCGGCGGCACCGGCTGCCCGGCCGGATCTGGTTCGCCCACAAGGCCACCGGCTCCAGCGCCCTGGTCCGGCACGCGGCCGCCACCGGCACCGGGCTGGACGCCGCCTCCGTGGAGGAGCTCCAGCACGCCCTCGGCGCCGGTTTCACCGGCGCCGACATCATGGCGACCGGGCCGAAGGACCCCGCCTTCCTCTGGCTCGCCGCCCGCTGCGGGGCCATCGTGAACGCCGACGGGCCGGGCGAACTCGCCGAGGCCGCCCGGCTGGTGCGCACGTACGGCCTGCCCCGGCTGCGCGTCGTCCTGCGCCTGTCGGAGTTCGGTGCGGCCGGACCCCGCACCCTGGCCCGGCCCACCCGCTTCGGCACCCCCGAACGGAACCTGGCCCGGCTGCTCGACCTGCTCGACACGCTGCGGGACGCCCTGGAGCCCGTCGGCGTCGGCTACCACCTGGACACCACCAGCGCGGACGAGAAGGCCGTCGCCCTGGAGGGCTGCCTGCGGGCCGTGGACGGGCTGCGGCTGCGGGGCTTCCAACCCCGGGCGATCGACGTCGGCGGCGGCTTCGGCGTCAGCTACCTCGCGCACGCCGCCCAGTGGGAGCGCTGGACGACCGCCCTCACCGAGTCCGTGCTCGGCCGCCGCGGACCGCTGGCCTGGGGCGGGAACGGCTACGGGCTGCGCGTGGAGAGCGGCGTCCTCAAGGGCGCGCCCGCCCTGTACCCCGCGTACCGGCCGGCCACCGGCGCCGCCTACCTCGACGAACTGCTCTCCCGCCCGGCGCCGGGACTGGGCCGCCCGCTCGGCACGCTGCTGCTGGAGAGCCTGTGCGACCTGTACGCCGAACCGGGCCGCGCCCTCGTCGACCAGTGCGGGCTGACCCTCGGCCGGGTCACGGAGGTCCGCGACGACGCCGGGGGCCCGCCGCGGGTGCGGCTCGCGCTGAACGCGGGCGACGTGGGCCTGGAGGAGCACGGCGTGCTCGTGGACCCGGTCCTCGTCCCCCGCGGCGGCGGCCCGGCCCTCATCGGTGGCGCCGACGGTGGCGCCGACGACCCCGCCGCCGGCCCGGCCCCCGGCCCGGCCCCCGGCCCCGTCGGCGTGCACCTCATGGGCAGCCTCTGCCTGGAGGCCGACCTGATCACCCGCCGGACCGTCTTCCTGCCCCGCCTGCCCCGCCCCGGCGACCTGCTGGCCTTCCCCAACACGGCCGGGTACTGCATGGACTTCACCGCCACCCGGGCCCAACGCCAGCCCGTGGCCCGCAAGGTGGCCGTCAGAGCCGCCGCAGCCGGCACCGCAACCGACGCCGGAGGGGAGGGCGGAGCCTGGCGCTGGTGCCTGGACGAGCAGTACTGGCCGGTCACGGAAACGGGGGGATGAGGCACATGAGGTACGACAGCATCACCGACGCCATCGGCAACACCCCGCTGGTGCGCATCGATCCGGACGTGCACGGACTGCGGAACATCGATCTCTACGCCAAGCTGGAGATGCTCAACCCGTTCGGCTCGCTCAAGGACCGGCCCGCCTGGAACATGGTCCGCCAACGGCTGGCGGAGGCCGCGGCCGGCGGCGAGACGGTGGTCGAGCTGTCCAGCGGGAACACGGCGAAGGCCCTGGCCCTGATCGCGGGCCTGCACGGGTTGCCGTTCAAGAGCGTCACCAACCGCATGCGCGTCCCCGAGATCAAGGACCTGCTGCTCCTGCTGGGCGCGGAGATCGAGGAGCTGCCCGGGCAGAGCGAATGCCTGGACCCGACCGACACCGCCGACCCGCTGACCCTCTTCCACCGGGAGCTCAGCCTCCCCGGGAGCTCCCACCTCCACACCGACCAGTACTTCAACCCGCTGAACGCCGAGGCCCACGCGCAGGGCACCGGCCCGGAGATCATCGCCGACCTGGACGGCCGCGCACCCGACTGGTTCATCGCCTGCGTGGGCACGGCCGGCTCCTCCACCGGGGTCGCCCGGGCGCTGCGCGCCCACGACCCGGCCGTGCGCGTGATCGGGCTCGTCGGCGCGAAGTCGGACTTCATCCCGGGCATCCGCACCGCCGACGAGGTGCAGGAGGTGGGCCTGTTCGACCCGGCCGCGTACGACGCGATCGAGGCGGTGAGCGCGGACGAGGCCCTCGACGGGATGCTGGTCCTGCTGCGCCGCTGCGGGCTGCTGTCCGGCCCGACGGGCGGGGCCGCCTACCAGGGTGCGGTCCGCCACCTGCGGCCGCTGGACGCCGCACTGACCGAGCGCCGGACGGCCGTGTTCATCGTGTGCGACCGGGCCGAGAGCTATCTGGGCTACGTCCGGCAGCGGCGGCCCGAGCTGCTGGGCCGGCCCGCCGTGCGCAACTCCGCCGCCACCGTCACCGCGGCCGAACTGGCCGCCGTCCACGCGATGGACGTGGCCGAGGCCCGCAAGTGGGTCGAATCGGGGCAGCCGCTGGTGGTCGACCTGCGCGGGCCGTTCGCGTACGGGGCGCTGCACATCGACGGCTCGGTCAACATCGTGGACGAGCTCTTCGCGGAACTCGTGCGCGGCGGGCTGCCGTTCAGCACCAGTCGGCCGGTGCTGCTGGCCTGCCCGGTCGGCGAGCAGTCCCAGCGGTACGCGGCCCTGCTGACCCGGATGGGGCATCCGGACGTACGCAGCCTCGCGGGCGGCATCATCGCCTGGCGGGACGCCGGCGCCCCGCTGGTGCGCGACTGATGGCCGGCCCGCCGACCGCGCCGGCCACGCCGGATCCGCGGGCGGAACTGCGGGAGCTGGCCGCCTGGCAGCGCCCGCTGCGCGCCGGGTTCCCCATCGTGGCCGGGCACCCCGGCCAGGCCTACCTCGACAGTGCCGCGACCGCGCAGAAGCCGCAAGCGGTCCTGGACGCCGTGCACGCCTACCTCACCACCTCCAACGCCAACTCCGCCCGCGGCTCCTACCCGTGGGCGAACGCGACGACGGCGCTGGTGGAGGACGCCCGCGAGCAGGTGAAGGCGTTCCTCGGGGACCCGGACCCCGAGCGCTCGTCGGTGCACTTCACCAGCGGGGCCTCGGAGGGCCTGCGCACCGTCGCCCGCGACTGGCTGCCGGAGCTGCTCGCCGACGGCGACGAGATCGTCGTCCCCTTCGGCGACCACCGGGCGAACCTCGACCCCTGGCTGGAGGCGCGGGACCTGCTGGCCGCGCGCGGGGTGCGGATCACCGTCCGGGAGCTGCCCTGCCAGGCCGGGTCCGGGGACTACGACCCGGCGGCCCTGGCCGGTCTCGCGGGCCCGCGCACCCGGTTCGTGGCCGCGACGCACGTCCACCACGTGTACGGCGCCGACATGAACGTGCACCGCGTCCGCGAGGCGGTGGGGCCGCACGTGCCGATCTGCCTGGACGCCGCCCAGAGCGTCGGCCACCAGCCGGTCTCCCTCGCCGAACTGGACGTGGACTTCCTGGTGTTCTCCGGGCACAAGGCGCTCGCCCTGCCGGGGACCGGCGCGGTGTGGGCGCGGGGTGCGCGCGGCCCGGCGTTCCGCCCCGGCGGCTGGCCGGGTACGCCCAACACCGCGGGCATCGCGAGTCTCGCGGCGGCCCTGGACTGGCTCCGGGCTGCCGACGTGGGGCGGATCGCGCGGTGGACGACGGCACTGGCGGCCGTGCTGACCGACGGGCTGGCCCGGCTGCCCGCGTACGAGGTCCTCGGCTGCCGGACCAGCCTGGCGGCCGAATCCCGCGTGCAGCGGCGCTGCGGCATCGTGACCTTCCGGCACCACGGGATCGGCTCGCAGGACCTGGGGTTCATCCTGTACAGCCACGGGTTCATGGTGCGCTCCGACGAGCACTGCCAGGCCGGGCGAAGTGTACGGGACGGGTCGGTACGCGTGAGCCTTCACGTGTACAACACGCTCGAAGAGATGGAGGAGTTGCTGACGGTGCTCGCCAACCTGCAATGATTTTCACTATGGATATGAGCGCAGTCACGGCCGCGCGCTGGGTGGAGCGCTGGGAGTGCCAGCAGCAGCGGTACGCGGTGGACCGCGAGGAGCGGTTCACGGTCATCGCGGACGTGGTCGAGCACGTCACGCACACCGCGTCCGGCCGCCGCCTCCTCCTCGATCTGGGCAGCGGTCCGGGCACGCTCGCCGCGCGCCTGGCCGACCGGCTGCCCGGCTCCGAGGTGCTGGCCGTCGACGCGGACCCGCTGCTGCTGGAGCTGGGCCGGGCGCACTTCGGGGACCGGCTGCGGTACGTGCGGGCCCTGATCGGCGCGCCCGGCTGGCTCGACGCGCTGGGCCTCGACCGGCCGGTGGACGCGGCCGTCTCCACCACGGCACTGCACTACCTGGACCGGGCCACGCTGGGCGGCGTGTACCGGGACCTGGCCGAACGGCTGCGCCCGGGCGGGGTGTTCGTCAACGGCGACAACATCGCACCCGACGAGGCGCCGCTGCGCGCCCTCGCACACGACATCGGCCGCCGCCACAGCGAGCGCAACCTGGCCTTCACGCACGAGGACTGGTCGTCCTGGTGGTCGGGGGCGGCCGCCGACCCGGAGCTGGCCCCGCTGCTGTCCTCCCCCGGCTCCGCCGGCCATCCGCCCTGTGCCGCCGACGACCTGCCGGTGTCGGCCCATGCCGCGCTGCTGCGCGAGGCCGGCTTCCGCCATGTGGGCACGGTCTGGCAGTACGGCAGCAGCCGGGTCCTGGCCGCCGTACGCTGACCCGCGCGCGGGCGCGGGCCGCGGGCGGGGGCGGAGGTCCGGGGGCCGTCACGGGCCGGGGGCCGGGGGCCGTTGCGCGGGCCGCACCAGGTCCCCCGCCCCGCCCCGGGTGACCGCGGTGACGGGGATGCCGGCCCGGTCGAGGAGGCTGGCCGCGATGGTCGCCCGGCGGCCGCTGCCGCACACCGTCCAGACCTCCCGGTCCCGGGGCAGTTCCCCGAGCCGCCGGGGCAGTTCGGCCAGCGGCACGGCGAGGGCGCCGGGGACGCCGCCGTCGGAGCGCTCGGGCCGGACGTCCAGGATGCGCTGGCCGGCGAGGTGCCCGGCGAGTTCGGCGGCGTCGGCGGTCCGGAAGGACCGCAGGGGGCGGCCGGCGGCGGCCCAGGCGTCGACGCCTCCCGCCAGGTGCCCGGCGATGTTGTCGTAGCCGATCCGCAGGAGCTGGCGCACCGCCTCGCGGCCCGCCTCCCCGGGCGGCTCGGGCAGGACGAGGACCAGGCGCGTGCCGAACGGGACGACCTCGGCGACCAGGCTCGCGAACCGGTCGTCGAGCTCCTCGCAGATCGATCCGGGCAGGTGGCCGGCGGCGAAGGAGGCGCGGTCGCGGCCGTCCACGATCTGCGCGCCGCCCCCGGCCAGCCCCTCCACCGCGGCGGGGGTGAGCGGCCGCAGCGCGGGCAGGCCGCCCAGGACGGGCGGGCCGGACCGGTTCACCGGGGCCATGTGGTGGTAGTAGGCCGGGTACGGCGACAGGCCCGCCATCCGCCCGCTGACGAACTCCTCCTCGTCCGCGGCGGTGAGCGCCGGGTTGGTGCGCCGCTCGGCGCCCACGGTGCTGGTCCGCTCCGCCGCCGCCGGGCCGGCCGAGCAGGAGCTGCCGGCGCCGTGGGTGGGCAGGACGCGGGTGGTGTCGGGCAGCAGGGCCAGCCGGCGCAGCGAGCGGTACTGGGCGCGGGCCAGCTCCTCGGTGTGGTCGGCGCCGGAGAGGTCGGTGCGGCCTGCGGTGCCGACGAGCAGGCTGCCGCCGGTGAACACGGCCGCCAGGTCGGGGCGGGGGCCGTCGAAGACGAGGTAGGAGGTGTGCTCGGCGGTGTGGCCCGGCGTCTCCATCGCCCGCACGGTCGCGTCCCCGATCGTGATCTCGTCGCCCTCGGCCAGTCCGAGGTGGTCGAAGGCGTACGGCGCCCGGGCGGGGCCCGCCACGGTGGCCCCGGTGGCGGCGCGGACCTCCAGGGCCCCGGAGACGTAGTCGTTGTGGACGTGGGTCTCCAGCGTGTACCGGATGCGTACGCCGCGTTCGGCGCAGGACTCCATCAGCTCCCAGCTGTCGCGCTGCGGGTCGACCAGGGCGGCTTCGTCCCCGCTCACGAGGAGGTAGCTCGTGTCGCCGAGCGAGGCGGTGGTCATGATCTCGATCTCGGTCATCGGGTCACCGGTCCTTCAGACGACGACCACGTCCACGCGGGCCACAGGGTTGCAGCCGTAGCCGTGGGCGTTCCAGGGTGCACCGTCCGGCTGGGTGTCGCCGCGGGCGTCGGTCGCCCGGGACAGCAGCCGGTAGGGGCCGGGCCGTACGGGTGTCCACCGGTACGACCAGGCGGTCCAGGCGTAGGGGCCGGCCGGGGCTTCGAGGCGGGCGTGGTGCCAGCCCGCGCCGGGGCCCCGGGCTCCGGCATCGCCGGCGGGGCCCTCGGCGTCGGCGTCGTCCCCGGCGTACTCCGCCCGCACCACCACCCGGCGCACGGGCACGCCGCCGCCCGACCAGGCCCGCCCCTGCACCAGGGTCTCGTGGCCGCGGCGCAGGTCCGCGTCCGGTTCGGGGGCGGTGATCAGCGATTTCACGCGGACGGTGGTGACGGGCCCTTCCGGGGTTCCGCGGGAGTCGGTGTACAGGTACTCCTCGGCCTGGAAGAGCCCGGTGAACGGTTCGGTCACGGCGCGGGCGCCGACCAGCCACTTCACATCGGCGACCGCGTACCGGCCGGGGACTACCAGGCGGACCGGCGCCCCGTGCTCGGGGGTGAGCGGCTCGCCGTTCATGTGCGTGGCCAGCAGGGTGTCGGGGTGGAGGGCCACGTCGAGGGGGAGGCTTCGTTCGAAGGCGACGGGGCGGCCGTGCACGGTGCCGGAGTCGGCTCCGGTGAAGACGATCTCGACGGTGCGCGGGTCGAAGCGGGCCCGGGCGGCCAGGACCGCGAAGGGCACCCCGGCCACGCGGGTGCAGCCGACCGCCCGCTGGTCCCACGGGAGGCCGGGCGGGCGGGGCGTCATCAGGGCGCGGCCGTTGCCTGCACACTCCATGAGGACGTCGAGCTCCCTGCGCTCCACGGCGAGCAGTTCCCCGTATCCGAGGCTGAAGGGCGCGGCCGCGGCGCCGCCCAGGTGCAGCTGCCAGCGGTCGGGCGCGGTCTCGGGGATGCCGAAGTGGTCGCGGACGAACAGGGCGGCGACGGGCGTCACCGGTTCGGCCAGTGCCGCCGCCGGCGTCTGGGCGTTGTACGGGTCGGACGTCACCGTCTCCGGAGCCCAGCCGGTGGCACCGGACCCGAGCGGAATGGACCATGCCGTCATCGCGGAACCTCCGTCGGGCCGCTGACCTGACACGACGCGGGTCGCCTTCAGTTTACGTCCGGGGCCGTCGGCCGAAAATTCCGGCATAACTCTTGACTCATGACAAATCGGGAGGAAAATATTCTCTACACCGGAATACCAGAAAGAGCCACACCGCCTCTCGGAGACGTCCGGGAGCCCGCGTGACACTTGTCTAGGCTCTGGCCAGGCCCCCGGCAGAGACTGCCGACCAGGGAGTCATCGGCGACGGCTGATGCTCTCAGGATCGACAAGGCTGCCGGGGACTGCTGTGTGCGCCTGCCTGCTGTGTGTGCGCCTGCCCGGGGCGGCGGCCCCGCTGTCAGGCGTTCTGCCGGGGGGCCGTGAAGGTCGTGAAGGCGCTGCGCTTCGGAAGCCGGAAGGCCTCGCGGCCGGTGACGGCGTTCAGGATCGTGGCGTTGCGCACCGCCCCGATGTCCAGGTTCGGCGCCGAGACGCCGTGGCTGTGCACCTCGGCGTTGGCCACGAAGATGCGTCCCGCGATGCCCTCGGCGAGCTCCACGGAGTGGTCGAGGCGCACCCGGTAGCGGCCGCGGCCGTCCCGCAGCAGCAGGTGCTCGACGGGGTCGAGGAAGGCGGGCGGGCGGTTGCGGTAGCCCGTCGCGGCCACCACCAGGTCGGTGGTGTGCTCGAAGACCGCCCCGGTGTCGCGGTGCCGGCAGGACAGCACCGCCCGCCCCGCCGCGTCGACGGCGGCGGACTCCACGGTGATGCCGAAGCGCAGCTCCACGTCGGCGAGGCCGTGCTCCAGCTGGCGCCGGTACAGCAGCTCGTGGATCTGGTCGAGGGTGTCGGTGGAGATGCCCTTGTAGAACTGCCACTGCTCGCCGGCCAGCCGGTCCCGTACGTGCTCCGGCAGGGTGTGGAAGTACTGCATGTACGCCGGCGTGGTCATCTCCAGGACCAGCTTGGTGTAGTCCAGGGGTGCGAAGGAGGGGGTCCGGGTCAGCCAGGCCGCCGCCGGGCCGCCGTCCACGTTGCGGCCCAGCAGGTCCACCATGACCTCGGCACCCGACTGACCGGAGCCGACCACGGTGACCTTGCCGGCGTCCTGCACGTCGGCCGTCCGGTACAGGTACTCCGACGTGTGCAGCAGCCGCTCCCGGGGCAGGCCGGCCAGCGCCTCGGGCACGTGCGGCGCGGTGCCGATGCCGAGGACGAGGTTGCGGGCGGCCAGGTGCAGCCGGGTGCCGTCGCCGCGTACCACGTCCACGGCGAAGAGCTCGGGCCCGGGCTCCCAGCGGACCTCCTCGACGCGGTGGGAGAAGCGGACCGCGGGCAGGCGGGCCGCGGCCCAGCGCAGGTAGTCCTCGTACTCCCGGCGGGAGGGGAAGAAGTTCTCCCGCACGGTGAAGGTGTACAGCCGGTCCATGTCGTGGAGGTAGTGCAGGAACGACAGCGGGTGGCCGGGCGCGACGAGCGTGACGAGGTCGGCGAGGAAGTTCACCTGCATCGAGGCGTCCGCGAACATCATCCCGCGGTGCCAGGTGAATTCGGGCTGTTCCTCCAGGACCAGCAGGTCGAGGCCGTCCACGGACCGGGCGAGGGCGGCGAGGCCCAGGTTGAAGGGGCCGCAGCCGATCGCGATCACATCGTGTGCGGTCATCGGGGCAGGTCCTCCTCGCGGCGTGGCCGGCAGAGCAGGACGGCGGTCTTCTCGGGGAGCGTGATCTCCCGGACGCGGCGGTAGCCGGCGGCGCCGAACGCCCGGAGGGAGGCCGTGTTGGCCACGTCCGGTTCGGCGACCACCCGGCGGCAGGCGGGGTCGGCGGCGAGCAGCCCCTCGGCCAGGGACCGCAGCAGCGTCCGGCCCAGGCCCTTTCCGGTGCGGCCCTCCTCTCCGACGGCGATGTGCACACCCAGGTCGCGGGGGTGGTACGCGTAGTGCTCGGTCAGCCGGTCCCGGAGCACGCGGTACACCTCGACGTAGGCCAGCGGCTCGCCGTCGAGCGCGACGAGGACGGGCCTGATGGCGACGCCCTCGAGGTGTCCCGCGATCTCCTCGTGCCAGCGCTCGCGGGGCCAGGCCTGGTGCCAGAAGGCGTCGATGTGCGGGGACTGCATCCAGCCGTGGACCAGGTCGAGGTCGGCTCCGTCGGCGCGGGCGGTGCGGGCGGACCAGGGTCCGGGCAGCAGCGGCAGCGGCGGGCCGGGGACCTCGGCGTCCGGCCGGTCCGTCTCCGGCGGCAGCGGATGGGCGGACGTCATACGGCGGCCTCCTGAAGCGGGTTGGGGGCGTCGAGGTAGACGGACTGGGCGTCGAGCGGGGCGAGGACCTCGTCGATGCCGTGCAGCCGGGTGAGCAGGTTGGCCTTGCCGGGCAGGGTGGGGGCCGTCAGCCAGCGGCGCGCCAGCCGGTCGCCGTCCGGGCCGGCGGCGGCGAGGGCGGGCAGGGCGGCCCGCAGCCGGTCGGCGAGCACGGCCAGGAGGTCGGGTTCGGCGGCGAGTCCGTCGACGGCCAGGCTGCCGACGACCGACAGCGCCTGGTTGCGCAGGAGGTAGTAGGAGAGGCGGTCGTCCACGAGGGCGTCGTCCACGACGGCGAGGGTGGAGGAGTCGGCGCCGCTCCGCTTGAGGAGTTCCGGCAGGCGGGAGGCGGCCAGGTAGTAGCCCTGGTTGTCGCGGAAGGCGCTGCCGGCCACCCGGCCCTGCGCGTCCAGCCGGACCAGGGTGTTCTGCTGGTGGGCCTCCAGGCCGATGCCGGTGGCGGCGTACAGGTGGAGCATGGGCACGAGGACCCGGTCGGCGTAGTCGGCCGTCCACTGCTCGGCGGCGCCGGGACCCTGGGCGGACACCAGCTCGCCGAGCGCGCTGCGGCCGAGGCCCGGGCGGGGGGCGACCAGGCCCACGAGGCAGCGCAGGTCGGCGATGCCGTGCGGGACCTCCCGTACGGCGACGTCGAGGCCGGTCACCTCCGGGCCTTCCGGGCGGCCGGGTTCGTCCACGGCGATCCAGGCGGGGTCGCGGGTGATCGTGAACCCGGGGTGGGCGAGGAAGGTGCTGTCGGCGTGTCCGGCGTCGAGCAGCCGGTTGACCTCCAGGCCGCGGCGCAGTTCCGTACGGGTGGACTCGCGGCGGGAGTTGGTCAGCCGCAGGCCGAGGGAGAGCTTCAGCATGACCTCGGCGCCGGGCCGGTACACGGTGCGCAGGCTGGACGTCGGCCACCAGGCGGGGCCGAGCTCGCCGAGCGGTTCCAGCGCGCCGGAGGCGACGAGGGCGGCGATGCGCGGGCGGTGCAGCAGGTCGCGGGCCTGCCAGGGGTGGGCGGGGATCAGGATCCGGCCGTCGGTCCGGGGCTGCCCGGCGAGGTCGGCGAGGAGGGCGGCGGTGTCCCGGCCGGCCAGGGAGGGCGCCCCTGCGACGGCGTCGTGCGAGACGACCGACGGGTCGGCGGCGAACCAGTGCAGGCGGAACGAGCCGCGCAGTTCGGGCGAGAAGGCGGCGGTGTCGTGGTCGGAGATGCCGTCGCGGCTCTTGGGGGCCGGGTGGTTCAAGTGGCCGAGGAGGAGGGCCTGTTCGGAGTCGAGGAAGCCGTCCGTGCCGGGTGGCGGGGCCGGGTCCGCGCGGCGGTGGGTGAGGAACGCGGTGACGCGGCGCACGGATTCGGCGGTGCGCTCGACCAGGTCGGCGGCCTCGCCCGCGGGGACCCCGCCGGGGCGGGCGCCGCCCCGTACGGCCGCCTCCGCGGCGAGCAGGGCGACGGCCGTCACCGGGTCGGCGGGGTTGCCGAGCGGGCCGCCGGGGCCTTCGAGGCGTACGGGGGCGAAGCGGTGCCAGCCGGTGGGCGAGCAGTGGGTGACCTCGGTGACGAGGGCCAGTCCTGCGGTGGGCAGCTCGACCCGCAGCGGGCCGGGGCGGACGGGGGTCGCGGTCTCGAGGAGCCAGCAGCGCAGCAGGGCCTCGGTGTGGGCGTGCTCGGCGGCGGTGCGGGCGTCGGGGGCGTGCAGGGGGTCGGCGGTGTGCGGGGGGCCGGCCGGTGTGGTGGGGGTTGCAGCCGCGGCGGTGGTCGTCATGCGGCGGTCTCCTCGTTGAGTCGTTCACAGGTGCGTCCGGCCTCGAGGACGGTGTCCACGAGGCCGTCGATGTCGTCGGCGGTGGCGGACGGGTTGAGCAGGGTGAACTTCAGGCAGACCCGGTTCGGGGCGCCGGGTCCGTCGACCGGGGCCTCGGTGCGGCCGATGAGGGCGCTGCCCGACTGGAGCAGGCGGCGGCGGACGGCGCCGTTGAGGGCGTCGGCGGCCGCCGGGTCCGCGCCGCCCCGGTAGCGGAACACCACGGTCGTCAGCTCGGCCGGGGAGACCAGCTCCAGGTCGGGCTCGGCGAGGATGCGCCGTTCGGCGTGCCGGGCCAGGTCGTGGCAGGTGTCGACCATGCGGCCCAGGCCGCTGCGCCCGTATGCCAGGAGCGTGGCGGCGGCTTTGACCGCGTCGGGGCGCCGGGTGGTCTGGAGGCTCCGCCCGAGCAGGCCGCCGTAGCCGGCCTCGGTGTCGTCGGCCGGGTTGAGGTAGGCGACCTCGCGGTCGAGCGCGGTGAAGGCGCTGCTGTCCGAGACCAGCAGGGCGCTGGCGGCGGCCGGCTGCCAGCCCAGCTTGTGCAGGTCGAGGGTGACGGAGTCGGCCAGGTCCAGTCCGGCGAGGCGGTCGGCGAGGCGGTCGGAGAACAGGGCGCCGAAGCCGTACGCGGCGTCGACGTGGGTCCACATCCCGTGGTCCGCCGCGATCTCCGCGATCTGTGCGAGCGGGTCGACGGAGCCGAAGTCGGTGGTCCCGGCGGTGGCGACGACCGCGACCGGGGTCTGGTCGGGGCGCAGGGACGCCAGCGCGGCGGCGAGGGCCTCGGGCCGCATGCGCCGGTGCTCGTCGGCGGGCACGGGGCGTACGGCCGCTTCGCCGAGTCCGAGGGTGGCGCAGGCGCGGTGCGTGGAGAAGTGGGCGTACGGGGAGCAGAAGACCACCGGTGCGGGAAGTGCCGCCACGCCCTGTTCGCGGACGTCGATGCCGCGGCGAAGGGCGGCCGCGTCCCGGGCGAGGAGCAGCCCCATCAGGTTGGAGAGGGAGCCGCCGGGGGTGAGGACGCCGTCGGCGCGGTCGCCGAGCCCGGCCAGGCCGGTGAGGGCTGCGATCAGCCAGCGTTCGACGGCGATGGCCGAGGGGCCGGAGTCGTAGGTGTCGAGGGAGGCGTTGCCGGCGCCGGCCAGGGTGTCCGCGGCGATCGCGACGGCGAGCGGCGGGGGCTGGAGGTGGGCGGCGGCCCGGGGGTGGGCCAGGTCGAGGCCCTGTTCCACCAGGACGGCGGTCAGCCGCTGGAGGGCGGCCTTGGCGCCGAGTCCCTCGTCGGGGAGGCGGGGCGGTCCGAGTGCCTCTGCGGCCGCGGCGAGGACGTCGGCGGGGTTGCCGGGCGGGATGGGTCCGGCCGGGCGGGGGGTGGCCGCCAGGGTGTCGATGATCTCGCCGAGCAGGCCGTGGACCTCGTCCAGCCCGTCGAGGCAGAGGGCGGGCGACGGCGGCGACGAGGGGGGCCGGGGCGGTAATGCGGTCAGCGGTATCACGCTCTGGCCTCCTCAGTCGGCAGCAAGCGGGCTGGGATGGGTGCCGTTCGGGTACAGCGCGTGGCGCAGGGCCCGGTCGCCGTAGCGGGTGACCACGATCCGGTCGCGGTTCAGCCCGTACCGCGGGATCTCGGGGGTGAGCAGGTCGTACTCGGCGAACCGGTCGGACAGTTCGGGGAAGCGCTTGTGGAAGTCGAGGATGGTCTGCCGGACGAGTCGCCAGAAGGTCCGCTCCGGTACGCCGAGCTGGTCGGCGCAGAGCGGTGCGAGGTAGCGGAAATGGCCCACGAAGACCTGGTCGACGACGTGCTGGCGGATGACCGACGGGTGCTTGCGCGGCAGGACGTGCTCTTGGCCGTCGGGCTCCGGGCCGCGCTCGGGCACGTCGGTGAAGGACACGCACACGTCGTCGACGAAGTCCTTCAGGTACAGGCGGGCCGGCACGTCGTTGTCGTCGTAGCCGATCAGGGTGTTCTGGCCGTGCGGGTTGAAGGTGATCCCGTAGCGGTAGAGGACGTGGAGGATCGGCACGAGCAGGGTGTCGAACAGGCGGCGCAGCCAGTCCTGCGGGTCCAGGCCCGAGGCGCGGACGAGTTCGGCGGCGAACGCGCGGCCGGTGTGGTCGGTGTGCAGCAGCGAGGCGAAGGTACGGACCCGCTCGTCGGGGTCCTTGCGCGCCGACACCGATTCGCGCCAGATGCAGCCGAGGGTCTCCAGGTACTGGTAGGGAGCCCCGTCGAGCCGGGAGAGGTAGGGGTGGTGGACGGTCACCGAGGCGACCTCGCCGAGGAAGACGGTCCGGCATTCCTCCGTCAGGAACGGGTCGCGCTCGACCAGTCCGCGCAGCCACTGCGTGACGACGGGCGCCCCGGCCGTGCAGTGCGGCGGGATGCCGCGCCAGACCAGGGTGTTGAGGATCTTCAGGGGGAGTTTGACGTCGTACCGGTCGGGGGCGGTGACGTTGGCCATCGTCCGGATCGACTGGCCCGGGAGGTACGCGTCGGGGCTCTCGCCGAGCGGGACGATGCGGCGCTGCGCCACGTCGGCGGCGTGCAGGACCTGGACGGCGTGGTCCCACTGCCAGGGGTGCACGGGCAGCCGCACGTAGGCCTCGGGGTCGACTCCGGCCCGTTCCAGGACGGCGGTGAACCGTCCTTGCGTCTCCTCGTCCAGCTCCCGCGCGAGGATCTCGCGTTCGGACAGCTCGGAGGTGCCGCGGAACTCGGCGAGGCCGCGGTGCACGGCCACCCACTGGAGCTTGAGCGGCTGCGCGGACTCGGGTGCGTAGCGGCGTACGTCGGTGGCGGAGAAGCCGATCCGGCCCTTGTTGGCGACGAGCAGGTTGTGGCCGGTCATCCGGCACTCCAGCTCGGTGTGGCCGAGGGCGCGCAGCTCGGCCGCGGTCTCGCCGCCGTGCGTGAGGCGGGCGGCGTCGACGGCGAGGGTGGCGGAGAGCTCGGTGAGGTAGGTGGCGACCGTCGACGGGTCGCTGTCGATCGTCGTGGCGGCCTCGATGAGGAACTGCTGGACGTCCCAGGCGGGTTGGGCGATGGAGTTGCCGAGCATGCCGGTGGCGGTGCGGGTGACCGAGTCCGGGTCGACGCGCAGCCAGCCGTAGGCGCCGGGTTCGGCGCGGAAGGCGTAGGTCGTGCCGCTCGCGAGGTCGACGCGGTAGCCGTCGCCGGTTTCGACCGCCTTGAGCATGTCCTCGAAGCACCATTCGCCGAGGGCCTTGGCGAGGAGGCGGCGGTTGGCTTCCCGCCAGGCGGCGGGGGATACGTCCGGCAGGTCCGGCACGGGGTGGTCGGGGGGCAGGGGCATCGGGGCGGCTCCTGTATCCGTCTCGTGGCACCCGGAGGCAATCCGTCCAGGCGAGGCAAGATTAGGGAAGGCTTACCTAATTTACAATCGCAACTTTCGGCCATATGGCGGCAACTGACATTCCCTCATGAATGAACTTAGGTTAGGCTTACCAATCCGCATGCCCGTTTCAGCTCTATGCGCTCGGGGTGAATCAGTGGCGCCTTCCCGCAGTGGCTCTCCGCGATGGACGTTCGCTCTGGTCAGCACCGGCGGCGTCATGATGACGCTGGACGTCACCGTGGTGAACGTCGCGCTCGCCGACATCGCCGGATCCCTGGATGTCGGCCTCGCCCGCGTGCAGTGGACCGTTTCCGCCTACTCCCTCGCCTTCGGAGCGCTGCTGCTCACCGCGGGCGCGCTCTCCGACCGCATCGGGCGCAAGACCGTGTTCGTGGCCGGAATGACGCTGTTCACGGTGGCATCGGCCGTATGCGGTCTCGCGCCGGACGCGGGCACGCTCGTCGCGGCGCGCGCCGCCCAGGGGCTGGGCGGCTCCCTGGTGTTCGCACCGAGCCTCGCCCTGCTCGCGGCCGCCTACGAGGGCGCCCGCCGGCAGGCCGCCATCGCCGCGTTCGCCGCCGTCGCCTCGGCGGCCGGCGCCCTCGGACCCGTGGTCGGCGGCCTCTTCGTCAGCGGGCTCGGCTGGCGCTGGATCTTCCTGGTGAACGTGCCGATCGGGGTCCTGGCCGTGGCCGGGGCGCTGGCCCGCATGCCCGGGGCACAGGCACCGCCCGCCGCGGGGGCCGCCCGGCGCCGACTCGACCCCCTGGGCGCGCTGCTCGCCGTGGGCGCCCTCCTCGCCCTGCACTATCCCCTGACCGCCGGGCCGGAAGCCGGCTGGACCTCGCCCCGCGTCCTGCTGCCGGCGGCCGCCGGGATCGCGCTCACCGCCGCCCTGGTGGCCGCCCAGCGCCGCGGGGACGGCCTGATCGACCTGGCCCTGTTGCGCATCCGCGCGCTCTCCGGCGCCGCCGCGCTCGGGTTCCTCGCTCGGATGTCCAGCCTGGGCGTACTGGCCTTCACCACCCTGTGGCTCCAGAGCAGCCATGCGTACTCCCCCCTTCAGGTCGGGCTGTACCTCCTCCCGCTGACCGGCAGCCTGCTGCTGGCCGGCCTGTTCGTGGCCCGGCTCCAGCGGTCGTTCACCCCGCACGCCCTCGTGGCGGGCGGCTTCGGGCTCCAGGGGCTGGGCCTGCTGGCGCTGGCCGCCGCCGCGTCCGGCGCCGCCGGGACCGCCGGCCAGGACGGGGCGGCCGGGCCCGCCACCGCGGCCGGGCTGGTGCTGCTCGGCGTCGGGGGGGCCGTCATCTTCCCGCCGTTGATGGGCGTCGCCGTGGGCGCTGTGCCCGAGGACCGGGCGGGCCTGGCCTCCGGGCTCACCAACGCCTGCTACCCGCTCGGCACCGCGACCGGCGTCGCGGCCTTCGGCGCCCTGTTCGCCGCCCGCCTCGACGCCGGGCTCGGCGGCGCGGCGGGGGGCGCGGCGCGGGACGCGGTCGGCACCGGGCGCCTCGAACTCCTCGACCCCGCGCTCCGGCCGCTCGCCCGGTCCGCCTTCTCGGGCGCCTACACGGCCGTCTGCCTGGCCTCCGCCGCCGTCTGCCTGGTCGGCGTCCTCGCCGCCCGTACGCTCCGGGACGGCGCGCCCGGGGCCGCCGCCGGCCCGGCCGGGAAGCCCGCCCGGGTCCGTACGGCTCAGACCTCCTGAGTCCGGCGCAGCAGCCACACCAGGTACGGGGCGCCCACCAGCGCGGTCACCACGCCCACCGGGATCTCGGTCGGCGCGAGCAGCCAGCGCCCCAGCGCGTCCGAGCAGACCACCAGCAGCGCGCCCAGCACCGCGGCCATGGGCACCATCCGCGCGGTGTGGCTGCCGACCAGGCGGCGCGCCAGGTGCGGGGCGACCAGCCCGACGAAGCCGACCGCGCCGACGGCGGCGGCGGTGCCCGCGGCCAGCACGGCGCCCGCGCCGAGGACGAGCAGCCGGGCGCGGCCCAGTTCCAGGCCGAGGGAGCGCGGCAGCTCCTCCCCCAGCGCGAGCAGGTCCACCGGCCGCGCCGCGACCACCAGCAGCACCGCAACCAGCGCGGGCAGGGCCAGCCAGCCCAGCGCCGAGAGGTCACGGCCGTAGGTGCTGCCGGCGAGCCAGCCGAGGGCGGCCGAGATGTTCATCTGCGCGCCCACGACCAGGATGTTGACCAGGGCCATCGCGGTGGCGGCCGCCCCGAGGCCGACCAGCACCACCCGGGTCGGGTCCAGTCCGGGGCGCCCCCCGCCGGTACTCCCCCGAGCGACGAGGACGACGACGACCAGCATCAGCAGGCCCCCGGCGGCCGCGGCGGCCGGCAGCGCGGCCAGCGGCGCGGACGGGACGGCCAGGATGACGGTGACCGCACCGAGGGAGGATCCCGCGGTGACGCCGACGAGTCCCGGCTCGGCCAGCGGGTTGCGTACGACGGCCTGCACCGCCGCACCGGCCACGGCCAGGCAGGCGCCGGCCACGGCGGCCACCAGGATGCGCGGCAGCCGGTAGCCGACCACCGCTTCGGTGATCTGCTCGGCGGACCCGGAGAGCAGCGCGCCGAGCTGGCCCCAGCCGATCTCCACGTCGCCCAGGCGCAGGGACACCACGACGGCCGCGGCCAGCGCGATCAGCCCCCCGCCGAGCACGGCCGCGAAGCCGGGGGCGCGCCGCCGGTCGGAGACGGCGACGGCCGCCCCGGTGTCCGCGTCACCGGTGCTGATCCGGCGCGCCAGGGCCATGAAGACCGGGCCGCCGAGGAGCGCCGTGACCACCCCGACCGGGATCTCCGCGGGCTGCGTGGCGGACGGGGGCGCGATCAGCTGGGCGGCCGCGTCCGCCGCGAGGACCAGGGCGGCGGCCAGCAGGGCCGCGGTCGGGATGAGCTCGGCGTGCTTGCGCATGCCCAGCTGCCGTACGGCGACGGGGGCGATGAGCCCGACGAAGCCGATCGGCCCGGCCAGTGAGACCGCGCCGGCGGAGAGCAGCACGGCGACGAGGAAGGCCGCGGGCCGGATCCGCTCCACGCGGACGCCCATCGCCTGGGCCGTCTCGTCGCCGAGGGCGAGCAGGTCCAGCGGGCGGGCCAGGAACGGGGCGCACAGGGCGCCGGCGAGGACCAGGGCGCCGAGGGTGAGCGGCCGTTCCAGCCCGGACTGCATGAGGGTGCCGTTGCCCCAGAAGAACAGTCCCCGCGTCGCCTGCACGTCGAGCATCTGGAGGAACTCCGCGGCCGCCGTGCCGGCGAGGGCGACGGTCGCCCCGGCGAGGAGCACCCGCCCGGGGGTCATCACGCCCCCGCCGGTGAGCAGCTGGACCACGGCCACGGCGAGGAGCCCGCCGAGGAACGCGGCGCCCCCGGCGGGCAGCGGCCCGAGGCTCAGGCCGGTGAACGCCACCAGCACGACGGCGAGGTAGGCGCCGGCGTTGACGCCGAGCGTGTCGGGCGCCGCGAGCGGGTTGCGGGTCGCGCCCTGGACGAGGACGCCGGAGACGCCCAGCGCCACGCCGACGACCAGCCCGGTCAGGGTGCGCGGCAGCCGGCTGCCGAGCAGGATGTCGGCGGTCCGCGGGTCGCCGCGGCCCAGGACCAGGTCCGCGATGTCGGCGAGCCCCACACCGGACGCGCCCTGCCCGAGGTGGACCAGGGCGACCAGGCACAGGACCAGCGCCAGGGCGCCGCCCGTGAGCAGGGCGCGCGAGCGGCCCCCGGCGGGCCGGCGCGCCGCCGGCCGGGGGCCGGCGGCTGCCGTCAGGGTGTCCGGGGCCATCAGACCTTCAGGGCCTTGCCGGTCTCGTCGAGGATGTGCAGCGCGGAGAGCGGGCCGCCGAAGAGCCAGGTGCCGGGGTCGAGCGGGACGGCCTTGTCGTTCTTGACGAAGTCGAGGCCCTTCCACACGGCGTTGGCGGCGAGGGCCCCGGTGAACGGGTTGTCCTTGTCGGCGGCGACGTAGAGGAAGGTGGAGTCGCCCTCCACCTTGGTCAGGCCCTCGACGCCGACCGTGGTCATGCCCCAGGCGTCGGGCTCGCCCTTCCAGCCGTTCTTCAGGCCGGCGAGGTTCAGCACCTGCGGGGCGATGGCGTCGTCGGTGAGCATGCGGACGGTGGCGGTGCCGTTGGCGGTGAAGCCCTGCCCGACGGCGTACTTCAGGCCGCCCTTGCCCGCCTTGTCGAGGCGGGCCTTGAGGTCGGCGGCCCGGGCGTCGATCTGCCCGGTGACCTCGGCCGCCTTGTCCTGCTTTCCGACGGCCTTGGCCAGCTCGGCGAAGTTCTTCTTCATCGTCTGGAGCTGCGGCTTGGTGGTGTACGTGAACGACACCACCGGGGCGATCTCCTGGAGCTGCTTCAGGTTCGCCTTGGAGCGGTCGTTGTCGATCACGATGAGGTCCGGCTGGAGCGCCCGGATCTTCTCCAGGCTCGGCTCATTGCGGGTGCCGACGTCGGTGACGTTCTGGGGCAGGGCGGCCCCCTTCGCGGTGATCCAGGTGCCGTAGCCCTTGTTGTCGGCATTCCCCACCGGGGTGACCCCGAGGGCGACCAGCTCCTCGGTGTACGTCCATTCCAGCGTCACCACCTTGGTGGCGGGCTTGTCCAGGGTGACCTTGCCCTGGGCGGTGTCGAGGACGATGGCGGCGCCCGCGGGCGCGTCCCCGCTCTTCTTGGGGTCCGCGGTCTCGCCGACCGTTCCGGACCCGCAGGCGGCCGCGGCCAGCATCAGTGCCAGGGCGGCCCCCGCCGTCGTCAAGGCGCGCGACATCCTCTGCATGGCGAATCTCTCCTCAGTGAAGGAACGGGGTGGTGCGGTCGGAAGGGGTGGCGTGCGCGCCGGCCCGGCGGCGGTCTCAGACGGCGGGCGGCACGGCCTCGGCGGAGGACACGGCCTCGGCGGAGGAGGCCGAGGACACGGCCTCGCCGGAGGACACGGCCTCCGTGGAGGGCACGGCCTCGGCGGGCGGCCGCTGCGGGAAGCAGGCGAGGTACCCGGTGGCCGGGTCGCGGACGACGCTCACGCGCAGGCCGAAGGCACGGTCGATGACCTCGGGGGTCAGCACGGCGGCGGGATCGCCCGCTGCCGTGATCCCGCCGTCGGCGACGACCACGACCTCGTCGGCGTAGGCCGCGGCCTGCATCAGGTCGTGCAGCACCACGCCGCAGGCGATGGCGTGCTCGCGGGCCAGCCGGCGTACGACGTCGAGCACTTCGAACTGGTGGCGCATGTCGAGGTAAGTGGTGGGCTCGTCCAGCAGCAGCACGCCGGCCCGCTGCGCCAGCACCATGGCCAGCCAGGCGCGCTGGCGCTCGCCGCCCGAGAGTTCGTCGAGCCGCCGGTCGACGAGGGGGGCGGCGTCGGTGACGTCGAGGGCCCAGTCGATCGCCTCGGTGTCCTCGCCCGTGTGCCGGGAGAGGGCGCCGCGATGGGCGTAGCGGCCGTGGCGGACGAGCTCGCGTACGGTGACCCCGGCGGGGGCCTGCGAGGTCTGCGGAAGGAACGCCAGGCGCTGGGACAGCGTCCGGCGGCCGAAGGAGCGCAGCGGTGCGCCGTCGATGCGCACCTCGCCGCCGATGGGGGGCAGCAGTCCGGCCACCGTGCGCAACAGCGTGGATTTCCCACAGCCGTTGGGGCCGACCAGGACCGTGATCGCGCCCGAGCGGAGCGCGAGGTCCACCTGCCCCAGTACCGGGCGGCCCGCATGCCCGACGTCGAGTCTCTCCGCCACCAGCCGGACGTCGCCTAATGCCACCGCTTCCCTCCCCGTCCCGGATTCTCGAACGCCACCATACAACTTAGGTAAGGCAGCCCTAAGATCCATTTCGGAAACCCGGGGGACCTGTGACCATGTCGAGATCCTGCGCACCACCACACACCCCCGACACACACTCACCACCCCTTGCGCGGAGGGGAGTTGGCCGGTAATGACGCATGGCCCCCGGCCTGGCGGGGGCTACGCCCGGCGGCGTCCCACGGCCTCCCGGATTCCGTAGGCGGCGGCTCCGGCGGCGAGCACCGCGGCCCCGGAGGCCACCGAGGAGGCCGGCAGGGCGAAGGCCAGGACCAGGCAGCCGGCCAGTCCGAGGACGGGGACGATCCGGGGCGGCCGGCCCTCGTCCCGGGTGAGGGTCCATGCGGAGGCGTTGGCGACGGCGTAGTACGCGAGCACCCCGAAGGAGGAGAAGCCGATGGCGCCGCGCAGGTCAGCCGTCGCCGCCAGGACCGCGACGACACCGCCGACGAGGAGCTCGGCCCGGTGGGGGACCTTGAACCTCGGGTGGACGGCGGCCAGGGCGTGCGGCAGGTGCCGGTCCCGGGCCATGGCCAGGGTGGTGCGGGAGACGCCCAGGATCAGTGCCAGCAGCGAGCCGAGCGCGGCCACCGCCGCCCCGGCCCGGACGACCGGCACCAGCCGGTCGGCGCCCGCGGCGCGGGCCGCGTCCGACAGCGGGGCGGCGGAGTCCGCCAGCCCCTGCGCGCCGAGCACCGCCAGGACCGCGAGCGCGACCAGGGCGTACACGGCGAGGGTGATGCCGAGCGCGATCGGGACGGCCCGCGGGATCGTGCGTGCCGGGTCGCGGACCTCCTCGCCGAGGGTGGCGATGCGCGCGTACCCGGCGAACGCGAAGAACAGCAGGCCCGCGGCCTGGAGCACGCCGCCGGGACCCGTGCCGGTGCCGATGGCGAGCCGGGCCGCGTCCGCCGCCCCGGAGGTGAGGGCGGCTACGGCGACCGCGGCGAGCACCGCCAGGACGACCGCCACGATGACCCGGGTCAGCAGCGCCGACTTCTGCACCCCGGCGTAGTTCACCGCGGTCAGCGCCACCACGGCCGCGACGGCGACCGCGTGCGCCTGGCCGGGCCACAGGTACGAGCCGACGGTGAGGGCCATCGCCGCGCAGGACGCGGTCTTGCCGACCACGAAGGCCCACCCGGCGAGGTACCCCCAGAACTCCCCGAGCCGCTCACGGCCGTACACGTAGGTGCCGCCGGATGCCGGGTAGCGGGCGGCGAGGCGGGCGGAGGAGGTGGCGTTGCAGAACGCGACCACGGCCGCCAGGGCCAGGCCGATCAACAGCCCGGAACCCGCCGCGCGGGCGGCGGGGGCCAGGGCGGCGAAGATCCCCGCGCCGATCATCGACCCCAGGCCGATGACCACCGCGTCGGTGACCCCCAGCCGCCGCCGCAGCTCGTCCGGTCCCCCGGCCCCGGCCACCGGCTCCGCCATGCCCTGCTCCCCTCGCCGCGGGGCCCCGTCCGGGCCCCGACCGCGGCAGACGATAGCGGGCGGGCGTGAACGGGCCGGGGCGTCGCGGGGCGGGCCGGGGCGGGGCCGGGCGCGCGGGGCGTGCGGATCCCGCGGATCCCGCGGACCGTGAACCGGCTTCCGAGCCGGGCGGGTGATTCCGGCGGGCCGTTGCGAGGGGCCGAGCCGGGGCCCGCCGGACGCCGACTACGGTCGATCTTGATCGGTCCTGCCGGACCGGCCCAGCACCCGAGCACACCACGAGGACGGGCACTCATGAGCCTGAGCATCCGCAACCGGATCCCCGGCACCGTCACCGCCGTCACCGCGGACGAGGCGATGGCTACGGTGAAGGTCCGACTGGACGGCGGCCAGAACATCACGGCCGCCATCACCGCGGGGGCCGTCAAGGACCTCGGCATCGCCCCCGGGGCCTCCGTGAACGCGCTGGTCAAAGCCACCGAGGTGGCCCTGGCCACCAGTCATGTGGACGGCATCTCCATCCGCAACCAGCTCGCCGGCACCGTCACGGGCATCGCCGTCGGCGGCGCCATGGCCGCCGTCACCGTGGACGTGGAGGGCGGCGGCCTGACCGCCGTGATCACCAACGAGGCGGTGGAGGCGCTCGGCCTGGCAGCCGGCTCCCCCGTCGTCGCGCTGATCAAGTCGACGGAGATCCTGCTCTCCGCCACCTGATCCCCGCCACCGGCTGAGCACGCCGAACCGGACGACGGCGACGGCGCGTCCCCGGCGGCGGCACCCTGAGGCGGCACCGCCGCGGTGACCGCCCGAAGGCGACACCTGAACGCCGGCCCCGGAGGGCTTGCCGCGCCCACCGGGCAGGGTGCGCGACCGGGGCCGGTCAGGCCAGGGCGGCCTCGAACGCGGCGTAGGCCGGGGCGTCGAAGAGGACGAAGCGGACCTCTTCCACCGAGGTGGCGGCCGCGCGGACGGTTTCCACCGCGATGCGGGCGCCGTCGTCCATCGGCCAGCCGTAGATGCCGGTGGAGATGGCCGGGAAGGCGACCGTACGGGCGCCCAGCTCGTCCGCGACGCGCAGCGACTCGCGGTAGCAGGAGGCGAGCAGGGCGCTGCGGTCCTCCGTGCCCGACCAGACCGGGCCCACGGTGTGGATCACCCACTGGGCGTGGAGGCGGCCCGCGGTCGTGGCGACGGCCCGGCCCGTCGGGAGGCCCTTGCCGTAGCGGGAGGCGCGCAGGGCCCGGCAGGCCTCCAGGATCTCCGGGCCGCCGCGCCGGTGGATGGCTCCGTCCACTCCCCCGCCGCCCAGCAGCGAGGAGTTCGCGGCGTTGACCAGCGCGTCCGCCTGCTCGGCGGTGATGTCGCCCTGGACGAGGGTGATGCGGACCATCAGGAGGCCTTTCGCAGGTGCCGCCAGACCGCCTTGGCCGCGTTGTGGCCGGACATGCCGTGCACGCCGGGGCCGGGCGGGGTGGCGGAGGAGCAGAGGAAGACGGCGGGGTGGGGGGTGGTGTACGGGGACAGGGACAGTTTCGGGCGCAGCAGCAGTTGGAGCCCGGATGCCGCGCCGCAGGCGATGTCCCCGCCGACGTAGTTGGGGTTGCGGGCGGCGAGCTGCGGCGGGCCGGCGGTGGCCCGGGCGAGCACCAGGTCGCGGAAGCCCGGTGCGAAACGCTCGAGTTGGCGTTCGACGGCGTCGGTGAGGTCGCCGTCCCAGCCCGCGGGGACGTGCCCGTACGCCCAGAAGACGTGCTTGCCCTCGGGTGCCCGGCCCGGGTCGGCGAGGCTGGGCTGAGCGGTGATCAGGAACGGGGCGCGGGGGGCCCGCCCACCGGAGGCGAGCTGGAGGGCGGCGTCGATGTCGCGGGCCCGCGGCCCGATCTGGACGGTGCCGGCCCGGCGCGGGGCCTCGGCGGTCCACGGCACGGGCCCGGACAGCGCGTAGTCGATCTTGAAGACGGAGGCGCCGTACCGGTAGCCGTCGTACGCGCGCCCCAGGCGGGCGATGCGGGCCAGCGCGGTCGGCGAGGTGTCGAAGACGTACGCGCGGGCCGGGGGGAGGTCGTCGAGGCGCTTGACCTCGAAGTCCGTGTGGATGCTGCCGCCCAGGTCGGCGAGGTACCCGGCGAGGGCGTCGGAGACCGACTGGGAGCCGCCGCGCGCCATGGGCCAGCCGCCCGCGTGCGCGGCGAGGGCGAAGACGAGGCCGACGGCGCCGGTGGCGATGCCGTCCAGCGGTGCGATGACATGGGCGACGAGCCCTGCGAACAGGGCCTTGGCCCGCTCGTCCCGGAACCGCCGCAACAGCCAGGTGGAGGGCGGCAGTCCGGCCAGCCCGAAGCGGGCCAGGGTGACCGGGTCGCGGGGCAGGGCGGTGGCGGGCAGGGACATGAAGTCCCGGGCCAGGGTGTCCCATCTGCCGAGGAACGGCGCGACCAGCCGCCGGTACGCCCCGGCGTCGCGCGGCCCGAGGGAGGCGGCGGTCTCGGCGACGGAGCGGGAGAGCACGGCGGCCGTGCCGTCGTCGAAGGGGTGCGCCATCGGCAGCGGGGCGTGCACCCATTCCAGCCCGTACCGCTTCAGCGGCATCGCGGCGAACGCCGGGGAGCCGACGCCCAGCGGGTGGACCGCCGAGCAGGGGTCGTGCCGGAATCCGGGGAGGGTGAGCTCCTCGGTCCGGGCCCCGCCGCCGACGGCCTCCGCGGCTTCGAAGACGGCCACCGAGAAGCCGCGCCGGGCCAGTTCGACGGCGGCCGTCAGCCCGTTGGGCCCCGCCCCCACCACGACCGCATCGAGAATCGACGGCACTTTGCGACTCCTTCGTCCGGTGGCGCCACCGCCCCCAGGATATTCGGACCGCCTCCGCGGGCTCGGGGTACGGCCGCGGCGGCCCCCGGGTTCGTCAGATCGGGACGCCGGTCAGGCGCCGCGCAGCAGCTCGCGGATCCGTACGGCCGTGGTTTCGTCGCGGCCCACCGCGAAGGGCAGCTCGTTGTCCCGGTCGACCCGGAAGGGGACCCCGGCGACGGTGCCCTGCGCCCCGCCGGCCTCGGCGACGAGCAGCAGCCCGGCCGCGTGGTCCCAGGCCGAGGGCCAGGTGAAGGCGAGGCCGTCCACCTCGCCGCGGGCCACCTTCAGGTACTCCAGCCCGGCCGAGCCGCAGGGGCGGGGGGCGACGCCCGGCACGTCCAGGCGGGACAGGATCCGCTTGTCGCCGTCGGTGGTGTACAGCGGGTGCGCCACGGCCACGCGCAGGTCCGCGCCCGGGTCCGGGGAGCCGCAGTGCAGGCGTTCCTCCCCCAGGTACGCGCCCTGCCCGCGCACGGCGGTGGCCATCTCGTCCAGGGCCGGGGCGAAGGTCCAGGAGGCGAGGATCTCCCCGTGGTGGGCGAGCGCGACCAAGGTGCAGAAGTGGGGGTCGCCGGAGACGAACTGCCGGGTGCCGTCGACGGGGTCCACGATCCAGACCGGGGCGTCGCCGCGCAGCGCCCCGTACACGGTCGGGTCGGCGTGCACGGCCTCCTCGCCGACGACGGCCGAGCCGGGCAGCAGCCGGGTGAGGGAGGCCGTGAGGTACTCCTCGGCCTTGCGGTCGGCGACGGTCACCAGATCGTGCGGACCGCTCTTCTCGTCCACCTCGTGCTCGGCGAGCTGCCGGAACCTCGGCATGATCTCGGCGGCGGCCGCCTTGCGGACGGCCTCCTCGACGGCGGACAGGTCACGGGCCAGGAACTCTTCGATCGCTTCGATCATGCCCCCATCACATCACGCCCGGCCCGCGATCCCCACCGCAATTGCGGACCGGCGGCTGTCCCCCGGGTGGCCATCGGGTGAAGACGCGTGGGGGCGTCGACGCACCCGGGGGCGCGCTTCCCGGACGCGTCGGGGACGCGGCCGAGCCGCTGTGGAGGTGCCCGATCGTGCGAGCCGGTGCCGAGCGGAGCACGGTGAACATGCCGAAGTCGTCCGAGATCGGCAAGTAGGACCGGGACGCTGTGCTTCGGCATCCTGAGCTGATGCCATGAGGTGGTCGCTTTCCTCCGTGGAGAAAGGAGCTCTCACAGGATGCGGACCACAACACTGGGTAGGGACGGGCCGGTCGTCGGCCGGCTGGGACTGGGGGCGATGGGCCTTTCGTACCGCTACGCCCCCGCCCTGAAGGACAAGGGCACGGCGGTATCGCTGGTCCAGAAGGCGATGGACCTCGGAGTCAACCTCGTTGAGACGGCGGGCGCCTACGCGGCCGGGGACAACGAAAGGCTGATCGGTGAGGCCATCCGCGGGCGCCGGGACGAAGTGGTGCTGTGTACCGGCGGCGGCCTGCTCGGCGACGCGGACGGCGTGCTGCGGCCCGCGGGCGGTCCGCGGGAGCTGAGGACCGCGGTCGACGAGAGCCTGCGCCGGCTGCACGTGGACCACATCGACCTCTACCTGCTGCGCCGCGTCGATCCCGGCGTACCGCTGGAGGAGAGCTGGGGCGCGCTGGCCGAGCAGGTCTGGGCGGGAAAGATCCGCATGCTGGGGCTGCCCGTCGTCACCGTGCAGGAGGCCCGGGCCGCCGAAGCCGTGCACGAGGCGGCGGCGATCGCCGCCGAGGTGTCGCTGTTCACGCGCTGCGGTCTCGACGACGTCGTGCCGTACGCGGTGGAGCGCCGGATCGCGCTGCTGGCCGGCGCCCCGCTCGGCCGCGGCCTGCTGGCCGGTGCGCTGTCCCGGTCCGACGATCTGCCTCCGGGCGACTGGCGGCGTACCCAGCCCCGCTTCGCCCCGCGCGCCATCCGCCACAATTTCGCGCTCACGCAGGCCGTCGCCCACGTGGCCGCCCGGCACGAGGTCACCCCCGCGCAGGTCGCCCTGGCGTGGCTGCTCCGGCTCGGCGAGCACGTGGTACCGCTGCCCGGCACGAGGGCGCCGGACCACCTCGCGGAGAACCTCGGCGGCGACCGGCTGCACCTGACCGAGCAGGACCTGACCGACCTGGAGTTCCTCCCCTACCCGGCGGGTGCCCCAGAGGTATGAGCAGGTATGAGCCCCACTCAGCTCACGCCGCTGTCCCCCACTGCCCACCTCTTCTGGAGTGCTTCACATGACGACCTCTCTGGTACAGCAGGTCCTCCTGCGGCCGGGGGCGACGACGACCGGCGTCCACGGAACGACAGCGCCCGGGTTCGCCTCCGTGCGCCACCTCTTCGAACGGGCCTGCCAGGACGCGGGTCCGCCCGGTTCCCAGGGAGCCGCGCTGGCGGTCGTACGGGACGGTGAACTGGTCGTCGACCTGTGGCACGGCACCGCCGACCCGGTCACCCGGACGCCGTGGACCGGCGACACCCTCCAGCCCGTGCTGATGGGCTCCCACGCGATCCTGGCCACGGCGGTCCTGCTGCTCGCCGACATGGGCGCGCTCGAACTGGACCGGCCCATCGCCGACTACTGGCCGGAGTTCGCGGTGCGCGGCAAGGGCGCGGTGACGCTGCGGGACGTGCTGACGTTCACCGCCCGCCTGCCGGGCATGGCGGTGGGCCTCGACCAGCGGGACGTCGAGAACCCGCGCATGATGGCCACGTTGCTCGAAATGCACAGCCTGGAGGACGACCCCCGGGCCGGCGGCGTGCTGCACGGGCCGTGGACCGCCGGGTGGGTCGCCGCCGAGGTGGTACGCCGGGTCGACGGCCGCGATCTCGACCTCTTCTTCCTGGAGGAGATCGCGGGCCCGCTGGGCCTCGACGTCCATTTCGGCCTCGTCCCCGATCAACTGCCGCAGGCCGCGCGGATCTCGTACGACGCGGGCTTCCGCGCCCGTTTCCCGGCGCCGGCCGACGGGGCGGGCGACGGCGAAGCGGAGCTCATCGGGCGGGTGTGGAACAACCCGTCCCCGTTCCCCGCGGACGCCGGGATGTGGAGCGAGACCCGGCGGCGCCACGCGGTCATCCCCTCGTTGGGGGCGTACGCGTCGGCCCGCGGTCTTGCCCGGTTCCAGGGTGTCCTGGCCGCGGACGCCGTACGGGCCCCGGGTGAGGAGCCGCTGCTGTTGTCGCGGCGCACGCTCGACCAGGCGCGGAGCTTCTGGGCCGAGGGCCTGGATCCGCTGCTCGGCGGGATCAGCGCGTACGGCGAGGGCGGCCTCCAGCTCCTCGACGAGGGCCTCCACCCGGCCGTCCGCTCCGGCGCCTTCGGTCACCAGGGTCCCGGCGGAGTCGCCTATCAGGCCTGGCCACAGGTCAGGGCCGGGGCCGCCTGGGTCTGCAACCGGCTGACAGCGGTCCCCGGCGCGGGGGTTCTGGACGAGGTGGCGAGGGCGCTGCGGACCGTCTGACACCGCAGGCCACGGCCGGCGTGGGGGGGGGGGGGGGGGGGGGGGGGGGGGGGGGGGGGGGGGGGGGGGGGGGGGGGGGGGGGGGGGGGGGGGGGGCGGGGGGGGGGGGGGGGGGGGGGGGGGGGGGGGGGGGGGGGGGGGTGGCGAAGCGCGACCGAACCCCCCGAACACAAAACCCCCCCCCCCCCGCCCCCCTCCCCCCCCCCCTCTCCCCCCCCCCCCCCCCCCCCCACCACATCGCGGCTGCCCGGCCCGTCCGATCGGCGACGAGGCCGTGGAGGACGATGTCCCAGACCGCGTCCCGGGGCGCGTCGTGGGTGGCCATGGCGCCCTCCGCGAGGTGCGCCAGCAGGGCCACGGCGTCCTCGGGGGACACGCCGGGACGGAGCCGGTGCGCGCCATCGGCGCGGTCGAGCAGGCGTCGGAGTACGGGAAGCCAGGCCTCGGCCAGCGGCGGTACGCCCTCGGGGCGGTCGGCTTCCAGGCGACGCGCAGCGCGTACGAACGGGTCCTCGTGCGCCAGCCGGGCCAGACAGCCGATCAGGGTGCGCAGCTGCCGCAACGGGTCCGCGGCATCCGCGAGGTCCTCCAGGCAGCGCCCGAAGCGGGCGCGCCCGGCCCTGCGCACATCCTCGGCCAGGACCCTCTTGGTCCCGAAGTGGAAGGTCAGAGAGCCGATCGAGGTCGCCGCCCGCAAGACGACCCCTTGGAGGGAGGCGCCTTCGTAGCCGCGCTCGGCGAACTCGTCGGCGGCTGCTTCCAACAGGGCTTGGCGCGTCTTGGAGGCCCGTTCCTGCATGCGCCTTCTCCTTAGACCTTGGCAAGTAGTCGTATTCTGCCGAGAAAATATAACGAACGTTCTCTACGTTTGCTAATCTTGACGGAGACGGCTCACCTGGGAGGGACCTGCAGTGACGACGACGCACGAGATGCCCGACGTGGCGGCCGGCCGACCGCCGGGCGACCTGCCCCGGCGCCTGTTCGGCCATTTGCACCGCTCCGACCAGCAGCGTTGGGGGCATGTGTACCTGCAGGGGCTGATGCGGACTCAGGGGAAGAAGACCGTGCGCCGCATGGCGGCCGTCGTGACCGGATCGGAGGCGGCGTCGACGTCACTCCACCAGTTCGTCAACGCCAGCCCCTGGGAGTGGGCCCGGGCGCGCGGCGAGCTGGCCCGCTGGGCGGCTCAGTCGCTGCCGGTACGGGCCTGGACGCTGGCGCCGGCGGTGCTGCCCAAGCGCGGCAGCCACTCGGTCGGCGTGCACCAGCGCTTCCTGCCGGAGTCCGGGCGCACCGTCAACTGCCAGCTGGGATTCGGCCTGTTCCTGGATGTCGGGCGGGCCCACGTACCGGTCGACTGGAGGCTCTTCCTGCCTCCCCGGTTCACCCGCGACGAGGCGGTGCGCGATCGGGTGAAGATCCCCGAGACGGAGGAGGCCGAGCCGCTGTGGGCCCACGCCCTGCGCCTGGTCCAGGAGGTGACGTCATGGTCGAACGGGCGGACGGCGCCGGTGGTGGCCGACCTGACGGCCCTGTGCGACGTCGTGCCGCTGGCGCGGAGGCTGCACGGCAGCGGGCACTCCTTCGTCCTCGCCATCCCGGGCCAGACCACCCTCGCCGACCCGGAACTGCCTCCAGGCGAAAAGGAGTCGGTCCGCGGCCTGCTGCTGCGCCGGGGCGTACGGCACCCGGCGGGGGCGGGCCCGCAGGTCGTCTCGTACGACACGCCGATGCGCGGGCTGCGCCCGGACGGCGAGCCCGGTCGCGCGGCGGGCCGGCTGCTGGCCGAGTGGGACGCGAGCGGCGGGCGCCCGGGCCGGATCTGGCTGACGAACATCACCGACCGCCACCCGGCCGAACTGCTGGAGCTGGCCCGTTCGCCCCGGGGAGCGCAGGCCGCGATCCACCGCATGGGGGAGGACTTCGGCCTCCTCGATTTCGAGGGCCGGTCCTTCCCCGGCTGGCACCGGCACATGACCCTCGTCTCGGCCGCCTACGCGTGCAGCACCCTGGAGGACATGGAACGCCGACCGATTGCTTGACTCTACAATTTTATCGCGGTACGGGTCGCCCTTTGCGGCTCCTGACACTCCCCAGATTGTTGCATGGGCATGTATCTTGTGCTGGAGAGCAGTCAGAAGGGAGCCGTTCCATGACGAGCCACCAGCAGCCGCGCGCAGCCTCCGATCATGCCATGTGGGAGGCCGTCCTCGGCCTGCACGCCTTCGTGGAGCGCCAGCTCGCGCACACCCTGCAGCGACGCCACGGAGTCGGCCTGTCCGAGTACCGGGCCCTGGAGGTCCTCACCCAGGCCGAGGCGGGCGAATGCCGCATGCAGGAGCTCGCAGACCGCATCGGTCTGGGTCAGAGCTCGGTGACCCGCCTGGTGGGGCGACTGGGCGGCGCCGGCTACGTCTACAAGGACAACTGCGCCGACGACAAGCGCGGCGTCTTCGCCGTCATCACGGACGAGGGCCGCAAGCGCTACCAGGACGCCCGTACCACGTACGCCGACGTCCTCAGCTCGGCCCTCAACACCGCGAGCGCCGACGACCGGTTCGCTCGCGCGGTGCAGGCGCTGCGCAGCGCCTGACGCGATCACGACAGACGGCGGGAGGCGCCCGGGATAACCCGGCCCCCGCCGTCTTTTGCATGTTCGAGCTTCTTTCCGGCACACGAGCCAGTGACCTGGATCACATCCCGCTCGATATTTATATGCTTGACCATGCAAATACGTACCCGTAGATTCTCTCTCGTAGCCAAGAACACGCCAATCTCCACGAGGGGGGACCGTTGCCTTCGCCTCGCCTGTTAAGGGCAATCAGCCGGCACGTGCAGGAACAGCCCGACAGCACGGCGCTCGTCTTCGCCGGCCGACAGGTCACCTACGCGGACCTCGAGCGGCTGACCCGCCGCGCCGCCGCGGACCTCGACAGCGCCGACTTCGGCCCCGTACGCGCCCTGTGCGTCCCGGCCCACAAGTCACCGGAGACCATCGCGCTGCTGCTGGCGGCATGGCGGCAGGGGATCAACACCCTGGTCCCGTCGCCCAGCCTGGGCGCCGCCGCCCTGTCCACACTCACCGCCCAGGCCCACGGCCCGCTGTCCGCCGCCGCGGTCCCCGGCGGCGGCGTGACCCTGTCACGGGAGGAGGCCGACCCCGCGCTGTCGGAAGGCTTCAGCGCCCCCGACCCCGAGGAGTCGCTGCTGACCCTCACCACCTCCGGATCCACCGGCGTACCCAAACTCGTCCCGATCGGCATCGAGGCCTTCGACCGCTTCGGCGCCTGGGCCACAAGGAAGTTCGGGCTCGACGGCGGCACCAGGTCGCTGAGCTTCTCGCCGCTCAACTTCGACCTGGCGCTCCTCGACGTCTGGGCGGTGCTGGAGGTCGGCGGCACCGTCGTACTGGCCGACGCCGGAGCCAGCGGGGACGCCGGCTACCTGCGTGACCTCACGCAGAGCAACGAGGTGACCCTGGTCCAGGGGGTGCCGCTGCTGCACCGGCTCCTGGCCGCGGACGACGCCCGCTACCCGGCGGTCCGTACGGTCGTGTTCACCGGGGAGGCCGTTTCCGAGCAGGGACTGCAGGACGCCTTCGCCGCCTGTCCGGCCGCCCGCTTCCACAACGTCTTCGGCTGTACGGAGACCAATGACAGCTTCATCCACGACATCGACCCGGCCGCGTACGTGCATCCGCTGCCCATCGGCACCCCGATCGACGGCACGGACACCGTGCTGCTGATCGAGGGGGCCGACGGCACCGAGGTCCTGCGGGGTCCCGGCACCGGCGAACTGCTGGTGCACACCCCCTTCCAGACCCGCGGCTATCTGGAGCAGGCCCGCAACGCGCACGCCTTCATCCCGGACCCGCGCGGCGGCGACGCCATGTTCTACCGAACCGGCGACCTGGTCCACCGCGACGCCGGCGGCAGCTTCTTCCTGCAGGGGCGTACCGACTTCCAGGTCAAGGTGCGCGGTGTGCGGACCAACGCCCTGGAGGTCGAGACCGTCCTCGAGGCACATCCGGACGTCGTCGAGGCCGCCGTCGTCGCGCTGCCCTGCCCCGAGGCCGGCAATCGGCTGCACGCCGAAGTGGTGCGCCGGGACGGCACCTCCCTGAGCTCGCTGGCCCTGCGGGCGTACGCGGCGAAGCACCTGCCGCGGCACGCCGTGCCCAGCTCGGTGGGGCTGGGCGGCGCTCCGCTGCCGAAGACCCCGACCGGCAAACCGGACCGCAATTCGATCAAGAACACCCAACTGAACGGAGGCTCTTGATGAGCACCGGCACCAACGATCCGATCCGCGACTACATCGTCCAGGACTTCCTGGCCGGTGAGGACACCGAGGACCTGACCGATGACTTCGACCTCATCGAGAGCACCGTCGTGAACAGCCTCGGTCTGGTCCGCCTCATCTCCTGGATCTCCGAGACGTACAGCATCCCCGTCGACGACATCCCGCTGGAGCCGGATGTCTACCGCACGCTCGCGGACATCCGGGGCTTCGTCAGCCAGGCCGCTGCGACCAGAGTCTGACAGGCCGTTCTCTCTCCCCCCACACACAGCACAACCCGCACCACCCGCACACGCCCAGAACACAGCGATGACAGGAGTACACGCCATGATCGTCCGTTCCCTTTCCGACGTCCCCGCGGTCGAGTGGGGCAGCGGCACCAGCCACCGCCTGCTCACCGAGGCCGACGGTATGGGCTTCACCGTCTGCGAGACGCTGGTCCGCCAGGGCACCTCGAGCGGGCTGCAGTACCTCGGCCACCTGGAGGCCTGCTACTGCATAGGCGGCTCGGGCGAGGTCGTCGCCACGGACGGTACCCGCCACAAGATCACCCCCGGGACCATCTACGCCCTGGACAAGAACGACGCCCACCACCTGATCGCCTCCGACGACGAGGACCTGCTCCTCGTCTCCGTCTTCAGCCCGGCGCTGCGTGGCGACGAGAAGCACTCGCTCTCCGAGGACGGATTCTCCCGCTACTGATCCGCGATGCCGGGTGCGGGGGGGGGGGGGGGGGGGGGGGGGGGGGGCGCCCCCCCCCCCCCCCCCCCCCCCGCGGCGGCCTTCGCCCGCTCCTCGGCGCGTTTGCCGCCCGTGCTGCTGCAGCC